>CANNLB010000508.1 GCA_947505565.1 Acidobacteriota bacterium
GGGGTGGCGGTCTTCTGGTCGATGACGGGGTTGTGGTAAAAGATGATCCGTTTGGGGTAGGAGTAGCGGCCGGAGTGGGTGAGTTGGATGGGGATGAGGAGGTCGTCGGTGGAGCCGAACTTGTCCTGGTGAAGCTGGATCATGCGGGCGTGGAGGCGGGCGTACTCGTCGACGTTGCCTTCGTGGATCCAGAGCTGGCGGGCGTTGGCGCGGCCATCTTCGCGAATGGCCGTGGCTTCAAACCAGATGAGTTTGGCACCGCCGAGGGCGAAGCGTTCGTAGCGACGCCACGTGAGCTCGTCGGGGTTGCCCTCGAGGGTGGAGTCGCAGCCTTCCATGGGATGGATGGCCATGGCGTTGCCGAGGGTTACGGTGTCACTGATCGTGACTTTGCGGCCGAGGATGGACTTGACGACTTCTTTGTCGGTTTCGAAGCGGACGTGCTGGGTGCGGGTCTCGGCTTCCTGTTGGAGTTGACTAAGATTTTTGTACGTGAACTGGCGCGGCATTGGTAAAAGCGTGTTTAGGGAGCAGGAGAATGGCCACCGCGCCGACGAAGGCGAGCAAAAAGACAATGTTCAACGCGGGGCCATAGCTTGTGTTGGCTGAGCCCTGGCCTTGGCGGATCTGGGCAACAAGGTAGGGGAACCAGGTCTGGCCGATGGTGTCGGCCGGGAGAATGATGGCCATGGCGCGGGCCAGAGTGTTGACGCCGAACTGTTCGGCAGCCATGAGGGGGATGAGCATGTAGTCCGCCCCCATGCCGAAGCCGAAGAGGATGGCGAAGACATAGACGTAAGTGGGGTTTTCCGGAGTGGCCAGCAGGAGCAGGGGAATGGTGCTGGCGACGAGCAGGTAGGTGGCGACCATGACCCATTTCTTCGAAAATTTATCCGCGAGGATGCCCATGACAATGCGACCGGCGGTGGAGGAGATCATGATGCAGAAGAGGGCGTCGGCAAAGAGGGCGTCAAGCGTGGCTTGATTGGTGAAACCCTGCTCCTTAAACACGAACTTCATATGTTGATTGATGGAGCCGATGGAGCCAATGGAGCACAAACTACCGACCATGAGCAGCCAGAACGAACGGGATTTTAGAAGCTCGGCGAAGCCGCGGGGCGGTTCGGGCTTTTCGTTGATGGCAATCGGCTCGCCGTCCGGGGTTTGTCCCATTTCGGAAGGCTTGTCGCGCATGATAAACCCGGCGATGGGCCATACGAGGAGCAGGATGAGGCCGGTGATGATGAGCGCGTTTTGAAAGCCGAAGGCGGTGACGAGTGGCTTGGCGATGAACTTGGCGGAAATAGCGCCGAAGATTCCGACCCCGAGATAGGTCGCGGCCATAGCTTTACCGCGGCTCTTTTTAAACCATTGGGAGATGATGACCTGGTGCGGGATGGGGCCGGAGAAGAGATAGCCGACCATGTAGAGGAGCCAATAAGCCCAGTAAACGTAGATGTTTCCGCCCATGGTGCCGAAGCCGATGAAGGAGAGGGCGGTGAGCCCGGTGCCGACAATCATGAGCTTGCGGGGGCTGAAGCGGTGCATGAAAACGGGGCCGACCCAGAGCGTCAGGGTGGCGGCGAGGGGGAAGCCGAGGGTGATATCTGGGCGGGCCCAGCCGAACGCTTTCTCGTAATAGTCGTAGTAGAAAGGCATTCCGTAGTACGGAATACCGACCGCCAGACCAAACGTGAAGAAGGCGGCGATGGAGATCCACCAGCCGTAAAAACTTTTACTCAGGCTCTTTTCCATGAATGCACTTTTATACCATATAGCTTATGCGTCTTACCCTTTTGCTCCTTCTCGCCTTTGTTTCGCTGCCCGCCCAGAACCCCGATTGGTCGGCACCCTTCCCGGCGCATACGATCGCCGGCAACCTACACTACGTCGGCACGAAGGATCTAGCCTGTTACCTGATCACGACTCCGCAGGGCCACATTCTGATCAATACGGGCTTGGCCGATTCGGTGCCGCTGATGCAGGCGAGCGCGAAGAAGCTGGGCTTTGACTTGAAGGACGTGAAGATTCTGCTGACGATGCAGGCGCACTACGACCATGTGGCGGCGTTTGCGGCGGTGCAAAAGCTTTCGGGCGCGAAGGTCTACGCCACCGAGGGCGATGCGGCTTATCTCGAAGACGGCGGCAAGAGCGACCCGTTGTTTCTGGCCTTCGCGGACCAGGATTTCAGTTTCAAGCCGGTGAAGGTGGATCGGCGATTGAAGGACGGGGAGACGGTGAAACTGGGCGGGACGGAGGTGAAGGTGATCTCGCTACCTGGGCACACGCGGGGCGCCGCGGGGTATTCGGTGAATGGGGTGCTGATCGTGAATCTGCCTTCGGTGGTGATCAAGCTGATGGGCAACAAGGCGTACCCGAACATCGTGGCCGACTACGAGGCGACTTTCGTGAAGCTGAAGCAGTTGCACCCGACGGCGTGGGTGGCGGGACACGGATCGCAGTACGATCTGGAGGCGAAGTACGCGAAGAAGTCGTTTGTCGACCCGGACGGGTATACGAAGGCTGTCGTTAGCTACGAGAAGACCTTCAAAGAAAAACTGGCCAAGGAGCACGCCAGCCGTTAAAGGCTGCGGAGGTGGAAGCCGCCATCGACGTTGAGCACTTGGCCGGTGGAGTAGTCGAGCAGGCCGTCAGCGATTCCGCGGACGGCTTTGGCGATGTCCGAGGTTTCGCCCATGCGGCGCTGGGGGAGCAGGCCGTTGGCGATTTTTTCTTCGTAAACGGATTCGACGGCGGAGATCATGTCGGTGCGGATGATGCCGGGACGGATTTCGAAGACCTTGATTCCCTTCTCCGCCAGGCGCGTCGCGTAGAGCGAGACGGACATGGCGAGGCCGGCCTTGGAAATGCAGTAGTCGGCGCGGTTGACCGAGGCGGTGTAGGCCGAGATGGACGTGACGAAAACGATGCGGCCATCGCCCTGTTCGGCCATCCAGTTGGCGGCGGCTTGGGTGAGAAAGTGGGGGCCCTTCAGGTTCGTGTTGATGAGTTCGTCGAAGCTCTCTTCGGTGGCGGCGAGCATGTCGGCGCGGACGCGGGGGGCCATGCCGGCGTTGTTAACAAGCAGGTCGAGGCGGCCGAACTTTTCGCGGGTGAAGGCGAGGAGGCGGGCGCGATCTTCACCGTTGCCGATATCGCACTGGATGATTTCGGCTCCGGTTTCGGCGCGGAGGGATTCGGCGGCGTCGAGACGGCCGCGGTAGGTGGCGACTAGGGAGTGGGACTTGGCTAGTTCGGTGGCGATGCCGCGGCCGATGCCTCGGCTGGCACCGGTGATGATGGCGACGGGTTTACTCATTCACTGTGTTGGATAGCACGGATGAGTTCATCGGCGGTGAACTTTTCGATGAGGACGTGGTTACCGACGAAGACGGTGGGCGTTTTGGCGACGCCGCGGGAATGGGCTTCGAGCAGATCGGCGTCTACCCCGGCGGACTCGCGGCCGTCGTCGGGAGCTTGCACTTGGCCGATGGCGAACAGGCAGCGGCGACGCCAGGCCCATTCGGCCTCAGTACCTTCGGTGAGCCGGAGGAACTGGGCTTCTTCGGCGAGTCTGCGGGCGGCGGGGTGCTTGACGAGGGGAAAATCGCGGCGGACGAACTGGACGGTTTCGCCGAGGGCGGGAACGAGTTGATCGTCGAGCATGTGCTGCAGGCGCG
>CANNLB010000509.1 GCA_947505565.1 Acidobacteriota bacterium
TCAAGGTTGGTCTGGCCAGACGACGGCCCTCAACATCTCGATCGCGTCGCAATGGTACCAATGGCTGGCCGTCCAGTTCGTGCTGGCCTTAATCCTCCCGGCTTTGGTCCTCTGCTTTTTGATGAGAAGTCATCGCGAAACTGTCCGGCGAACCATTGACCTCGAAGCCCGGGTCCACGATCGCACTGTTGCACTGACCGCCGCACGCGACGAGGCGGAACACTCCAAGCGACAGGCCGAAGCCGCGACCCATGCGAAATCCAACTTTCTGGCGACGATGAGTCACGAGATTCGGACACCCATTAACGGTGTTATCGGGATGACCACCCTGCTGCTCGATACCCCGCTATCGGCCGACCAACGTCAGTATGCGGAAACCGTTCGCAGGTCCGGGGATTCCCTCCTTCATTTGATCGACAACCTCCTCGATTTTTCGAAGATCGAAGCGGGGAGGCTGCATCTGGAAGCGATCCCATTTGAAGTGGCTCTCGTCGCCGAAGAGGCTATCGCCCTCGTCTCCGACGCCGCTCATCGAAAAGGCCTATCCTTGCGGATTCACCTCGATCCGCAGCTTCCTTCCTTCGTCATCGGGGGGGCCTTTCGCCTTCGCCAAGTGCTACTGAATCTTCTTTCCAATGCGATCAAGTTCACCGAGTCAGGCACCGTTGCGCTGGCGGTCAAGGCGTCTACCGGCGATTTTCTGGCCTTCTCGGTCACCGATACCGGCATCGGCATTCCGGCGGACAAACTGCCGCTAGTCTTCGAAAGCTTCACCCAGTTAGACGCTTCGACCACGCGCCGGTATGGCGGTACGGGCCTCGGCCTGGCCATTTCCCAACGGCTGGTTTTGCTGATGGATGGCTCGATCGAAGTCGGAAGCTCCTTCGGCGAGGGAAGCACGTTCTCGTTTTCGGCGCGCTTGCCTGTCGCCGATTCCCCGTCGGTCCAGCCCTTGTTTCAGGGACGGCGGATCGCTCTTTACTCGGAGGTTTCTTTGGACACTCGAGCGGCTCTCGAGTCCCTCGGCTTGGTCGCCGTGGCTCCGTCGGAGCCGTTCGATGTTGCGTTAGTCGATGTTGATTCTACTCTCCTTGCGGCGGTGGGTGGACGGCCGACCCTCTTCCTCGGCACCGTGCGGAACATGTCGACGGACGGATCACGGTGTGCCCATCTCTCGAAACCCCTTCTCCGCTATCAACTCCGGGAGGCTTTGCTCAAGGTGTTGGCCGATCTGGTACCGGAAGCGACGGTCGTCGCTGGCGAATCGATGTACTCCGTCCTGGTCGTCGAAGACAACCTCGTCAACCAGAAGGTGGTGTCGCTATTGCTGAAGAAGCTTCGCTGTCGCGTCTCCATCGCGGACAATGGCCGTTTGGGTCTCGAAGCCGTCGGCAATACAACCTTCGACCTCATTTTTATGGACTGCCTGATGCCTGAAATGGACGGATTTGAGACGACTGCAGCCATGCGGGAACGGGGCGTTCGGACGCCGATCATTGCCTTGACGGCCAACGTCCTGCCTGGAGAGCGGGAACGGTGCCTCGCCGCCGGAATGGACGACTTTCTGACGAAGCCGATTGACTTTAACCTCCTGGCCGAAACTCTGGTTCGATGGCTTCCCGCAATCGAGTCGCCACCGCTGGATGCCCCCGCCGCTCCGCCCACGCCAGTGGCGTAGCCTAATCGCGGGGCTGGGAGCGCCACTTCGAGCGCGGCACCGTGGCCCAGGTAACGGCCGACGTTGAGGAGGTCGCTGCGGCCGGTCTGCTCATGCAGCGGCGTTGCGCCTTGCCGGTTCCGATGGCTCGGGTTCATGCCCGCGGCGAACAGGTACTCGGTCAACTCCGGCGTTTTGGTCCCGGCGCAGTAGACGCCGCTGGCGATCCGCAGCCACCGTGCAAGGATCATCTTGACGAACTCGTCGTGCCCGTTTTCGGCCGGAATCTCCGGCAGGGCTGCGAGCGCGTCGGTATCGTCGTAGTAAGCGATCAAGTGAGTCGGTCGTTTCGGAGTAACTCGATCATGGGCTCGTCATCATTTTAGATCGCTCGGCTGAGGCAGTCCGCCGAACTTTCGACGGCCGCGTTCTAATCGGCCCCGACCGCGAGCAAAGTCTCGACGACCTCTTTGCGTCCTCGCGCGGCCGCATTGCGCAGCGTGCGTTACATCGTCCGCGGTGCGATTTGCCTGGCCCGGATCTTCGGCCAGCAACTGCTTCACCCGCCTCGCGTCGCCCAGGTAGGGAGCGGTGCAGATGTCCTTCTCCGCTCCCCGGACGAGTAGCTGGCGAAGCATCTCCTCCGGCGTCGCAGCCGACTCGGCGTCGACACCTCGCCACCCTCGAAAACGGTATCCCCCCTTCACGAGTTGAAGCGTCCGGGCTCCGTCCGGTCGTTGGGTTTCGAGTACCGCCCCCATTTCGAGCAACGTAGCGACCCAATCGATCCGCCGCCGCAGGACCGCCCAATGAATCGCGCGGTTCCCGCATTGATCGGCGACAGCCGATAGGCCCGGCACTTGGAGCGCTCGTGCAAAGTCCCCTGCGCGCATCGCGGCAGCCATCTCCGCACCGTCGGGGCAAATGCAAAAAGTTTCCCGCAAATGGGTCTCCCGGCGCCGCACCGGCGCGTGGTGGTGACGTTCCCGGGCCATCCGTCGAAACCCGTCTCCGACTGCCCTGTTGACGGCGTCCGCGCCGTTCGTAAGGAGATACGCGGCCACCTCGAGTTGACCTTCACGCACCGCGGAATGGAGCGACGTCCGGAAGGCGAAGCTGCAGTTGACGAGGGCCGGCCTTCGTTCGACTAACTCGCTCACCGTCACCAGATCGCCAGCGTCCGACCCCTGCCGCATGGCCCAAGCCTCCGCTCCGGTTCCGGATGACCACTCCAACTATTTGACGGTCTCGCGCTTTTGAAGTTGGATCATCGTCCCTCTCTGAGAGCATCTGGAAGAGCCGCATCAAGTTCTCGCAAGTGTCCTCGAACACCGCGATCGCCATCGGCCCCCAGGTCGCTTATTCGCTTCCACTCTGGGTTCAGATTTGGCGACAGGAAGATGGTGACCGGAATGCCCGCCGCGAACAACGCCTGCTGGTAGACTCTTGGCCGGAAACGCGTTCGGTTCGCGGACGATTTCCACGCCATCCGGGTCGGACGCCGACACCACGGTCGGCCAATGATGTTGCCCCTTCGGGATATGCTGCTTTTTCACGAATCCAAGTATCTCCGTGTAGAAGCGAAGGGGCTTTTCCTGGTCGACCACTATATCAGGCGGGTCAGTTTGCAGGCTGGTCAGCTTGATCTGGATCATGAAGCTAGAATACCGGACTCCGCTATCGATACACTTGTGTCTTGACTTCCTTCCTTCGTTGCCTTTTTGCTCTCGGTCTGCTGACGGTGGCGTATGGCCAGCCGTACTCTACGTGGCGCGATTATGGGGGCTCGGCCGACTCCGCTCAATACTCCTCCCTAACGCAGATCAACCGGACCAATGTCCACAAGCTCCAGCGGGCCTGGACCTTTCCGACTGGTGACAATGGCCGTTATTTTTTCAATCCGCTGGTGATCGACGGGACGATGTACGTGTTGGCCAAGAGCAACTCGCTGGTGGCGCTCGATGCGGCTACGGGCAGGGAGCTGTGGAGTTCGGCACCGGATCCGGACATCAAAGTCATCAC
>CANNLB010000510.1 GCA_947505565.1 Acidobacteriota bacterium
GCTTATCCGCGTTCAGCGACTGAATCACGTAGTCGCGAAATCTCCACGCCCCGTTCCGATGGGTATCATATTCAAAACCATCGGTCTCGGCGTAACGAACGACGTCCAGCCAATGCTGACCCCATCGCTCGCCATACGAAGGCGAGGCCAGCAACCGGTCCACCACTTTCTCCCAGGCGTTTGGAGACTTGTCTTCAACGAACGCTGCCACGGCCTCCGGGGTCGGTGGCAATCCGACCAGACTAAACGACGCCCGGCGAATCAACGTCCGCCGATCCGCTTCCGGGGCCGGCCGCAATCCGGCCTTTTTCAGACGATGCAGGACGAAAGCATCCACCGGACTCTTGGCCCAAGCCAAATCGGACGGCTCGGTAAAGGTCGGAACCTCCGGTGTCGAACGCTTCTGAAAGGCCCAGTGCCGCCGTTCGATCGCCGTGTAGGTGCCCAGCGGGGCGATCGTCTCCTCCGCCGCCAACTGGAAGACGAGTGTAAATGTCAGCAGGGCGGCTAACCGAGAAGATCGCATAGATATTAGAAATACTACATGTACCCACCGCCGTACGCAATGGTTCCGCCCCATTCGGTCGGGTCCTGAGGATTTAGAAGTAAAGGCGGAGCGCGAATTGCATCACGCGCGGCGGACGGGCGGCGAGAAATTCCCCAAACCGGGCATTCACCTGGTTTCCGGCCGCGTCAAATCGAGCGGCCGTGTCGAGCGTCGCAAATTGGGTGTGATTAAAGACGTTATAGGCCTCAGCGCGGAACTGAATGCGGAGGCGCTCTTTGATCGGCAGGTTTTTCATCAGGACCATATCCCAATTGTTGATGCCGGGGCCCCGGATTTGTGTCACCCCTGAGTTCCCAAATGTATTCAGCGCGGGGCGACGGAAAACCTCCGTCCGGAAGTTGCGGCTGAAGGTGCGCTCGCCTTTGGCCAACACTGCGTCTGCACTCATATCGATCCGCGCAGCTTGGCTCGCCGTTCCTGTGATGTCGATGGGCGTCACATTGGTCCAGGACATTCCCAGCGGTTCACCGCTCACGAAGCTAGTAATTCCCGAAAGCTGCCACTCATTGACGGCGTAGCTCAACATCTTCTTTTGTGTCTTCACGCTGGGCAGGTTGTAGGTCCAATCGACGCGCACGTTGTGCGTGCGATCAAAGTTCGACAAGCCGTAGTTCCAGTAGCGCGGGTCCGCTAACGGGCTCACCGGAGAGGTGTCGAAGTCTCCGTAGCTAAGCGCCTTCGACCAAGTCCAGGCAAAGCCGTATTGGAAGTTCTTGGTCAAGCGGCGGCGGGCCGTCATTTGCAGCGAATGGTAGTTGGAGGACGCCGCCGGCTCGGTCATCAAAATGTCGTTATAGCCAGTTACGGGTCGCAGGAAGGCGGCCGGAAGCGGGGTAGCGGGGTTGGACGGGTCGGCGTTCTGCGTCCGGAAGTTCGCGCCCAGCGGCACCGGATTGATGTTCCGCAGCCAGAGTAGATTGCGGCCCAGCGAACCGACATAGCCAATGTCCACAATTGTGTTGAAGCCAACGTTCTGTTGCAGCGTGAAACTGAAATTCATTACCTTCGGCACGCGGTCCGTGCGGTCAAATCCGTTTACGTTCTGCGGAAACACGAGACCGGCGGATTGCCGCAACGTGTCGAGCGACCCGTAGAATACCGTTGGCGTCGAAATCAGGGGCGGCAGCGACGAAAAGCGAATCAGGTTGTCACTCATGTTGGGGCGGTTGTAGAACAGGCCCACGCCGCCGCGGAGCGCCGTCTTGCCATTGCCAAAGACATCATAGGCAAAGCCCGCGCGCGGTCCGAACTGGATGCCGTAACCGTCAATGAATCCTCGCGGGGTGCCGCCCTGGCCCGCCTGCGTCATCCCGTTGACCGGGTTTCCAGAACCCGGCGCAATGGCACCAATCAGCGCGGCGGGCAACAGTTCGCCTGTCACCGGGTTGCGCCCCACGCGTCGATTGGCCGCGTCGCGCACCGGCTGCACCAACTGCACTCGCTGCGTGTTATTGAAAGCGCCGGGATCGAAGGCCGCCAAACGATCCGAACGCATGTGGATGGGATTCAGCCAATGAAACCGCATACCAACCTCTAACGTAAGCCTGCGATTCACCCGCCATTGGTCCTGGCCGAACCACTCCACGGCATGTTGCCGGAAGTTGAGGATCACCCGGTTGGAAGCTTCCGAATAACTGCTGAAAACCCCCAAGGCCGCGTTGGCGTAAGCGTAGTTCGTATCCTGGGAATTGTTGACGTCAGGAGAAAACACGAGGCTCCCGGCATACAGGCCATCGTTGAGCGAACCCTGGAAATTACGTTCGATCATGACGCCCGCCTTGAGCGTGTGCGCTCCGAGCGTCTTGGTGGTGTTGTTCGTTAGATTGAACGCATAGAGCTTCTGATAGAACGGGAAGCGCCCTTCCATGAACAACGTCGCTGGGTTTTGAATGCCGCCGAACGTAGCATTGGGGATAAAATTCAGCGGGTTCGAAGACGGGAACAGTTGTCCTGCCGTGAACCCGACGGTGTCCCGTTGATTGGCCCGAATGGCGGCTTCGGGAGCGCTGTTGCCTTCGGGTCGGCGTGTCGCGCCCAGACTCATTTCGTTGATGAGCGTCGGCGAGAGAACGGCCGTGTACCGAAGGATGTAGCCGATACCCTGCAGTCGATAAGACTTCTGCATCTGCTCCCAGTTCGCGGCCCCGGCTGTGAGAATGCCGACCGCTCCATTTTGGCGATCCAAAAAGGAGGCGTACGTGAAGGCGAACTGATGGTTCGGCGTAAGGTTGTAGTCGATTCTGGCGTTCTCCATCCGGATCGGCGTTTGGTTCTCGGCCTGGAATACATAGTTGTAACGCCCACCAGAGACGCTCCGGTCTAGGAAGTTCGGTTCCGGCAGCCGCCGTAGCAACGATAGGCCGCTGGGATTCAGTCGGTTGGCTGGAACTTGATTGCCGGGGAACGGTTGGCCCGTCTGCGAGTCGCGGATCGGGATCGTTCGGTTGTTGAGGTCGACGGACTGGGTGAAGTCCCCGCGCCTTTCAAGCAGCGTCGGCACCGTCAGTTGGGCGATCGGCCGGGGAACCGTCAGCGGCCAGAACTCCTGCGCCCAAAAGAAAAATAGCTTGTCCCGGTTCTTGTTGAACTTTCCCAGAGTCACCGGGCCGCCGATGTTGTAGTTCCAGGTGTTGTAACGGTACCGCCCGCGGGATACGCCAAGGCGATTATTGAAAAAGTTGTTTGCGTTGAACTGTTCGTGCCGCTTGAAGTACGACACCAAGCCGTGGAAGTCCTTGCTGCCGGACTTGGTGATGAAGTTAATGGTAGCGCCAGAGGAACGCCCATATTCGGCGGGATAGTTCGTCAGTAGCGCTTTTACTTCCTGTACGGAGTCCTGGCTCAAAACCACTCCGCTATTGAAATTGTTGCCGATCGGGTTGGTCGGCATCCCGTCGATCGTCACGGTATTGGTGTTCCGGCGATTTCCCTGCACGCTAATGTCGAAGTTCCGGTCAACCCGCTCCGGGTCCCCTATGCCGCCACGGTCCACGACGCCCGGCAGGAGACCAATCAGGGACATCGGATTGCGCCCTTTCGTAAGAAGATTTTCCAACTGCGAACTCGTAATCACCCCGGACCGTTCGGAGCTATTGAGCTGCACCGTAGGG
>CANNLB010000511.1 GCA_947505565.1 Acidobacteriota bacterium
CATCGTCATGCCCTTCGGCCACGCCGTCCCCTTCGGCTCGCCCCGCGACCTCCAAGCCAAGAACACCCAACTCTTCGAAGACTACGTCCTCAAAGACGTGTTGCCGACGGTCGAAGCCAAGTACCGCGTCACTCAGACCCGCGCTATCGCCGGCCTTTCGATGGGCGGCGGCCAGTCTCTCCACATCGGCTTCCGTCATCCGGAGATGTTCACCGCCCTCGGAGCCTTCAGCGCCGCGATCCCCGAAAGCTCTGCCGACCTCCTCGCAAAGGCCCCTCCCAAACTCTTCTGGTTCGCCTGCGGGCGCCAGGATTTCCTCCTCGAACGCAATCGCAACTTCGACAAGCTACTCACGGAACGGAAGATCAACCACGTCTACCGCGAAACCGAAGGCCCCCATACTTACAGCGTCTGGCGCCAATACCTCGCCGAGTTCGCCCCCCAACTCTTTCGCTAGCGAACTGGTGGTCCTCCATCAGGCGGGTGGTGCAATTGCACCACCCGCTTCTCTGTTTAGGCTGATTGTTTGCAATAACTTAGGATTTGGCCCGGGAATTGCAATCTAAGGGAGCGAGGTACACTTCCATGAAAACCATTCTCATCGGCCTTATCCTCGGGCTCGCACTCCAAGCCCAGCCCTACGGCGGACGGCCATCTGGCCCTTCCGGCTACGGTCGCGATCAAGGCTATTCGCGCAATAATTTCGCTGCCCGCATCGCCCAGGGCGAACGCTCTGGCCTTCTCACATCCCGGGAGGCCCGCCGCCTTTGGGACATGGAGCGTAATCTCCGGCAGGAGATCGACCGCTCCTCGCGTTTCGGCTTCTCCGGCCGTGAGCGGGACCGCATTGCCCGCCTGTCCTCGCAACTCGATTTCGAAATCGAACGCCAAATGCGCGACGGTGAACGCAGCTACCGCGGCGGCTACGGCAGTCGTTAATCTACCGGAACGCGAGAAAATACTGGTTGGGGTAGCCTTTCATGGCGACGGCTCACACCCGGCCCCGCCGGCAGCTTTTCCGCTTTAAAGTCGACGATCACGATCCGGCCGCCCGGCTTCAAAGTGTTTTTCAACTCCCGTCGGCAGCATCGGGTCATCCGCCTTCCCCTGAGCCGCAATCTCGAGCAATTTCGGATCGATATCGACCGCGTAAACCGTCGGCTGAAATAGCCCTCTCCGGTGCCCTAGGAGTCTGTCGGAGATAGATGTCGCCGGTGTCTTTGGCCTTGGCCGGTTCGGCCTGAGGATATTGGTATGGGCAAGCGATTCCGAACCGACTATTTGAATCAGGGCCTGCTTTGAGAAGTAGTTCACCCGCTTGGGCGGCCACCTTGGCGGTCATCATGATGAGCGAGCCGGGATGGCGCAAGGCGAGATCGAGCGCTCGCAAGGCGGCGATGGTGCTTTTCCGGCTTGGCGAGAGGTGACGACAACGACCGGGAATCGTTGCACCGCAGGATTTCGGCCTGTTTGGGGTCCGCGGTGAAGCCGAGGGCCTGTTGCGCCCATTCGGCCGGGTCGGCGGGCAGACACACTACTGGAGTACCGGGTGAATCGGAGATTGTTGTTTCGGCCACGCTTCCGATGTATCGAACCTTTGAGTACCGACTTTGCTTCGGACATCGCATGGTTAAGCCGCCTTGGGGTGACCGCCGAGCCCGTAGCGGTCAAGCAAATCGCCAAGGTCGTAATTCGGGGCGACTTTGGCCATAAGCTGTTGATCATTCAACATGTTAACGACATAGAGCGGGAGGACGAAAGTGGGTTCCTTTTTCGCCTGGTCGGCCATTTCGAGGATTTGGGCCACGACGGCGGGCTCTGGACCCGGGTCCTCGATCTCTCTCGAGTCGGCGCTGATGTCGACTGGCTCTGGTGGGTCCACCGGGAAGCCCTTGCGAACCAGTTGCAACGTCTTGATAAAGCCGTTGTAGGCGGCGAATTGAAATTTCTGGCCTCGTTCGATATAGCGGAGCAGATCCTTCTGTTTAGCCATTCGGATGTTGCCCTGGAGAAACTGCTCGCCCATCGATAAGGACGGATATTCGCGCAGGACCTGATCGAGGTCTCTTTGCAACGCCTCCGCGTATAGACTGGTGAGCCGATCATATTGGAACAGGGCGCAGACCATGCGGCGGAGCAGGCCTAGTTCGAGTTCAGAGTCTGGCCGAAACTTTCGCATGTGACTTTGGTGGGATCGGACATAGGCCTGCCGATCGTCTGTGGTCAAAAGGGTGAAAAACGGGGGTAAGTCTTCCTTATGGAGCTCGACATGCTCCCCGGTGGCAATCGCGTTCATGGAACTGCGATATTTGCCGTCGGTTGTGACCGGACCCTTACTCTTTTGGCCGTTGCGACGGGCGCGTTCGGCCCGGCTCAGTTTTTGTTCATCCGTTAGTTCTTTCACGTTGATTTTCTCCTGTGGAAATAGAAAAAGGCGCTGTTTGCTTCGGCCCGATAAGAGGCCGACGCAGACTAGCGCCTTTTGTAAAAAGACTATCACAGGGGTGTCAAGTATTTGGATCGTGATTTGGGGCGGAGAGGGGGCGAGTTCTATTAGAACTAATGAGTTACGGGTTGAAAATAAATCTGAACACCTTGTGAATCCTGATCGCGGGCCTTCGCACCGGCCGTTCGGCTGCAGTTGATGTGTGCTGCCCCGCATCAATGACTGCGATCCGTGCCATCTCGGTTTGATACCACAATCGCCTGCGCACCAATGCAAGAAAGCGACTAGAGGATGTTTTCAGAAACGTCCCCAACTATTTCAGACTTCGAACTCGAACGAAAAGTAGTTGCTTAGAGAATCTGCCGAACGTGTCGTTTCGCGTGGAGGACTCGAACCACCTGAAGGGGGCTTGCTGGCCGGTAGACTATGAGATACGAATAGACAGGCCAGAACAGTACTCTTCGGCTCGTAAGATCGGTTCGCTTGTGACCCAACCTTGGCATTGTCGCGAGTTGTTCGAACTGCTGCTTCACCTTGTCAATCACTCTATCCGCAGCATCAACATCGTCGATCGAGACGAAGTCCCAGATGCTGCCTAGATCTCTGATAGCTCTTGCAGAGAGTTTGTACCGGCTCACGGGCGCGTTTGGCGTCTCGAGTCAGTGTACGCACGTAGCTGACGGAACGCTTCTTCTCCATCAATTCCTCCGTTCGCATCCAGTTCTTCGAGGCCCTCGGCAATCTGACGGTCGACTTCTTCTGGAGTAAACTCCTGGCCCAGATCTCGAGCCACCACAAAATGATAAACGGCCCTATTGAGAAACTCGGCAGGGTCGGTCGAACGACCGGCCTTGACCTCATCGTCAATCAACTTCTCCAACTCGGGCTTCAGCGCTATGTTCATGGTGCTTTCCTCGGTGCAGGGGCCACTATTCTGATTCTACAGGCGCCGCGTCCGCAGCGGGTGACACGACGGCGCTTAATCTCCGGTGGGGGCGTAGGCTCTTTCTCCGGGAGCCGAGGTACTGATCTTCGGGCGGCTGATTCGGCTTTGGACCTTGGCTAGGTATAGGTAAACGACGGGCGTTAGGTAGAGGGTGATTAGCTGGGAGAAGAGGAGGCCTCCGACTACGCAAAGACCCAACGGTCGGCGGGATTCTCCTCCGGCTCCTTGGCCTAGGGCTATGGGGAGGGCCCCTAGCAGGGCGCACATCGTCGTCATCA
>CANNLB010000512.1 GCA_947505565.1 Acidobacteriota bacterium
CCGCGATCGGGGCCCGTCTTCGGAAGGCGATCGTCGAGATCCAGTCGATTGAGATCCAATCGGGTCGACTGGCAGTGAATACTTCGATTACGGCATGCCACATCGGCGAGGTGGGTAACCCAAGGATCGTCGTGGCCGGTTCGATGCAGGAATTGGGGGCGAATTACCCACCCGATCGGCGGCGGTGGGGGATGCCCAGGTGCGCGGTTGGCGGCAAGAGATGGTGAGGGCCAAGCCAGCATGGAGGCCGAGCGGCCGATCTCTGCGTGTTAGCGGATGCGATGCGAGGCCAGGCGCAGCGGTCGAGCGGCAACACGGCGGACCGGTGTCGCGCGGTGCTGGAGGCGTTCTCGGGACGTTTGTTGCCCGAGGACGGCCCCGATGAAGGCAGGGATCCGGATCGGGAGATAGTATTTGCCCGCTACAAGTTGAAATCGGGGCATGGTGTGCATGCGGCGATGGTTGGGGGGCCGGTCCAGGAGTATGGGAAGGCGGTCGGGCGGGCGGCGTCGGCGAGAGCAGAATGCGCTAGCTTGTCGACGTCGAGAATCAGGGCGATGCTTCCGTCGCCCAGGATCGTGGCACCGGAGACCGCTTCGACCTGCTGGCAGAGGGGACCGAGCTGCTTGATGACGGTTTTGTGGTCTCCAATGACGGCATCGACGACGAAGCCGAAGTCACCGGAGGTGGTTTGCGCGACCAGGATTTGGGTGCGGATCCCCGGGCCGGAGCCGAGGCGGAAGAAGCGATGGAGGAAGACAAGGGGGACGAGTTTACCCCGGACTTCGATAAATTCACGGCCGCGGAGGAGCGTATCGGTTTTGACTTCGAGGCATTCGATGACTTGAACGACCGGGAAGACGAAGTACTGCGCGGCGACGCGGACGAGGAGTCCATCAATGATGGCCAGGGTCAAGGGGAGTTTCAGCGTGAATACCGTTCCCTGCCCGAGTGTGGAGGTGACGTCGATCGAACCACGGAGCGATTCGACGTTCCGCTTGACGACGTCCATGCCGACGCCGCGG
The DNA here is from genome assembly GCA_947505565.1 of Acidobacteriota bacterium. Classification (GTDB taxonomy): domain Bacteria; phylum Acidobacteriota; class Terriglobia; order Bryobacterales; family Bryobacteraceae. The sequence continues at coordinate 1,026 of CANNLB010000512.1, forward strand.
CCGGAGACAGAAGAGACCGAGGCCGCGGTGGAAAAGCCGGTGCGAAAGATGAGCGAGAAGATCTCGGATTCCGATAGTTCGGCGCGGGGATCCACGAGCCCTTTTTCTATGGCTTTAGCGCGGACGCGGACCGGGTCGATACCGTTTCCATCGTCGGAGACTTGAATCAGGACCTGCGAGCCCGAATGAGAGGCGGAGAGGACGAGCCGTCCACAGGCCGGTTTGCCGAGCCGGCGACGCTGCTCGGGCGTTTCGATGCCATGATCGACGGAGTTGCGGATCAGGTGGACAAGGGGATCGGCGATCTGATCGATGACGCTCTTGTCGAGTTCGGTATCGCCACCGACCGTGGAAAGATCGATCTGCTTGCCGAGTTCGCCGGCGAGGTCGCGGACGAGCCGCCGATAGCGCGCGAAGGTGGCCTCAAGGGGGAGCATGCGGAGGCTCATCGTGTTGTCGCGCAGCAGGCTCGTGAGCCTTTCGGTTTCTTCGGCAATATGGGCGATTTCGATGTCGCCGGACTGGGTGGCGAAACGGGTGAGACGGGCCTGGATGGTGACCAGTTCGCCGACGATGTTGATCAGCTCATCGAGCTTGGCGGCGGGGACGCGGAGACTGGTGGTGGCGGGTCGGGCGGCCGTGCCGGGGTTTTCGCCGGGCGGTGTTTCGACGGCTTCGTCAGCCGGCGCAACCTCCGGCGCGTCCTCGACGGCCGTAATCGTCAGCGACTCGCCGTCGTCGACAAAGAGGAAGACGTCGCGAATCGCTTCCGGGGTGCAGGAGGCGGACAAGCGCAGGTTCCAAACGAGGTAACAGTGGTCGGGGAGCAGTTCGGCCAAAGGGGGGAGAGCAGAGATATCGGCGTGGATGTCCAGGTCGCCTAGTTCGCGGAGTTCGTCGAACAAGGGCAGGAGATTGGATCCGCGCAAAAAAAGGTCTACGGGCGGGGCAAAGCGAATTTTGAATTCCTTCAGGGCCGCGACGGAGGAAGTAAGATCGACCGGCGGAGGAACGGCGTTGCGGACATCGGCAAACTCACGGATGGCGCCGAGTATAGCTAGGCCGGGAGTTCGATTGAGGGCGGTGTGGCCGAGTGAAGATTCGAGCAGGTGGAGGATATGGTCTCGGGCGCAGAGGGTGAGCGAAATCAGCGCGGGAGTAACGGCTAGTTCGCCGGAGCGGACGAGGTCATAGGCTGATTCCAGGTTGTGGGTGAAGGAAGCGACTTCGTCGAAGCCAAACATGGCTCCAGAGCCTTTAATCGTGTGTAGCGCGCGAAAGACCCGCCCGATGGTTTCCGCGTCGCGGGGGTCGTTTTCGAGTTCGAGCAAGGCGGCTTCGAGGTCGATGAGCAGGTCGCGGGCCTCTTCGCAGAACGCGAGGCGGGGGTCGCCCATTTGGTTCGCATCGCTCATCCGAGCACCTTCTTAATCGTGGCGAGCAGTTGTTCTGGCTGAAAGGGTTTGACGAGCCAACCGGTAGCTCCGGCGGATTTGGCTTCCAGCTTGCGGGCAGGATCGGACTCGGTGGTGAGCAGGAGAATGGGGGTGTAACGATAGTTGGCGGTGGCGCGGATGGCGCGGGTGAGCCCGAGACCGTCCAGGCGCGGCATGTTGAGATCGGTCAGGACGAGGTGCAACGGGGCTTGCAACTTGTCGAGGGCGTCTTGGCCGTCGAATGCTTCGATGACAGTGAAGCCAGCGCTGCGGAGAGTGAATCCGACCAGTTGGCGCATACTGGCGGAGTCGTCAACAGCGAGGATCGTTTTAGACATGAGCGTCTCCTGGGTGGAAGATGGCGGGATCGATGCCGGCCGCGCGATACACCGAGTCGAGGGGGAGATGCGCGGACTGGGTGACGAGGAGTCGGTCTTCGCGGGCGGCGGCCAGCAGGAGTTGGAGCGCGGCGAGATCGATCGACGTGGTGGCGCGGAGGTCGAGGTGGAGTCCGGCGGGGGCGGCGCGGAACTGTTCAAACAATTCGGCGACGACCGGCAGAGTCAGCTCCGGGGGGGCGGTAACGGTGGGGCGGGTCATGATTTCATCTCCCGGGCCAGTTGGATGAGGGCGGGCGCGATCCGGGTGAGCGGCAGAATTCGATCGACGCCTCCGCGCTTGATGGCTTCGTTCGGCATTCCGAACACGACACAGGAATCTTTGTCCTGCGCGAAGGTGCGGGCACCGGCCTGTTTGAGTTCTAGCATACCGGCGGCCCCATCGTCGCCCATGCCGGTAAGAATCACTCCCACCGCGTTACGCCCGGCCTGCTGGGCGGCCGAACGAAACAGGACATCGACCGAAGGCCGATGGCGGGAGACCGGCGGCCCGTCGAGGAGGTCGACGACATAGCGATTTTGTTTGCGGAGGAGAACGAGATGGCGATTACCGCGGGCGAGCAGCACTTGGCCATGCTGGATCTCGTCCCCGGCCGCGGCCTCTTTCACCGACAGAGCGGAGAGCCGATCGAGCCGGTCAGCGAAGGAGGCGGTGAAGAACTCGGGCATGTGCTGGACGATGACCATACCGGGCAGATCAGCGGGTAGGCCGCTGAGTAGGGTAACCAGCGCGTCGGTGCCGCCGGTGGAGGCCCCGACGACGAAGATGGGATCGGAAAGGGCGGCGACCCGGGTGGAGC
>CANNLB010000513.1 GCA_947505565.1 Acidobacteriota bacterium
TGATGCGGCGACGTTCGGCCTCTTCGACATGGAGCATGTTTTCGGCCAACTGACGGATTTGTTCTTCGCGAGCCGCGAGGCCTTCGATGAGTTGCGCCTTTTCGATGCCCATCCAACAGCGTTCGGCGGCGGCGGTGAGCAGCTCCTGTTCGCGAGGGAACCACTCATCGACGCCGGTGAAGGCGAACTGAATGACTCCGGATGCAAGTTTGCCACCGAGCGGAACCGACCAGACAGAACCGCTTTGGCGGGACCAGGCAGGATCGAGAGGCCTCCCGATAGCGGGTTGCGAAAGAGTTCGATGGAGCGAAGGAGTGTTCGGGATGCGAAGCGGGCGATGGGCCACGGGCTTAGCAGAGCGGGATTCGGCCCGGAGGTGCCATTCGGCCACTGTTGGGGTACCGCTCGCCGTTTTTGGATCCGGCTCCTGGAACAGGAAGATCCGTGCCTTCGCCGCGCCGCAGAACGCTGAGAGGCTGATCAGGATGCGGGGCAAGAGTTCGTCGAGCGAGCGGGATTCCAACTCGATGCGAAAGAGATCAAAAAACGTTTTGGTTTCCGCTTCGCGAACCTGGTAAAACGCGTTGTTTAGCGTGAGAATTACGCAAAAATTGAGCTGTTGGAGCACCCAGCGGAGATTCGTTTCCGGCTCGAGAAGCTGGGCGTATTCGTCGAGCGCCGCGATGAGCGTGCTGGGCGGGATGTTTAGCTTGGCAAGGCGCCGGCCGTTGTGTTCGACCTGCTCAAAAAATGCCGAAATGGTCGCCTTCTTTTGCAGAAGCCGAAATGCCGCACCCGGGGTGGTACCTAAAATAGCGACGGCGACCCGATCGTCTTCATTCGGAATTTGGCGACGACGGCGTTGGAGGAACAACCGATCGGCCTCTCCGATCCGGGAACCGAGTTGGGCCGCCAGTTCGGCGAGCTGGGCGTGGAGCTGATCGCTGAGGACGTCAGCAGCATCGGCCAGCATTGCGGATTGTCGTAGGCTCACCACTAAGAGCCATATCGAACTCTAAGCGGAAATCCTTTAGGGTGACCCTACAAAATCAGGGCCACCCGACCGAATCTAGGTATCTCCGATTTAATCGTCGTCGGAGGACTGGTTAACCTTAAGAACGGCGAGGAAGGCTTCCTGGGGAATTTCGACCCGGCCGACGCGTTTCATGCGGCGTTTGCCCTCTTTCTGTTTTTCGAGGAGCTTCCGTTTTCGGCTGATGTCACCGCCGTAGCACTTGGCCAGTACGTTTTTACGAATGGCCGCGATGGTTTCCCGAGCGATGACCTTGCTGCCAATGGCGGCTTGGAGGGCCACTTCGAACATTTGGCGGGGGATTAGCTTCCTGAGGCGATCGATCAGGGCTTTCCCGCGCTCGAAGGCGACGTCTTTGTGGACGATGATGGAGAGGGCATCGACCGATTCGCCCGCGACCAGAACGTCGAGTTTGACCATCGGCGAAACGCGATGGCCGGCGAGCTGGTAGTCGAGAGAGGCATAGCCGCGGGATGCCGACTTCAGGCGATCGTAGAAATCGAGCACGATTTCGTTGAGGGGAAGTTCATAGCCCAGGACGACGCGTTCGCCGCCGATGTGCTCAAATTTTTGCTGTTTGCCGCGTTTTTCTTCGAGGAGAGCCAGGATTTCGCCGATGTACTCTTCGCGCGTGATGACGGTTGCGTTAATGATGGGCTCATTGATGACCTCGATCGTAGCGGGGTCGGGCCAGCGCGAGGGGTTTTCGACCAGGACGACCTCTCCGCCGCGGAGAGTAATTTCATAGCGGACCCCGGGGGCGGTGGTGATGAGATCGATATCGAATTCGCGTTCTAGCCGTTCCTGAACGATTTCCAGATGGAGCAGGCCGAGGAAGCCGCAGCGGAACCCGAAGCCAAGGGCGACCGAGTTTTCGGGTTCAAAATTGAAGGCTGAATCGTTGAGGCGGAGTTTTTCGAGGGCGTCGCGGAGGAGGCCGTGCTCGGAGCTTTCGCAGGTATAGAGTCCGGCGAAAACCATGGGCTTGATGGGTTCGAAGCCAGGCAGGGCGGCGGCGGCAGGGTTAACCGCATCGGTGATTGTATCGCCGATCAGGGCATCGCTGATCGTTTTGATGTTGGCGTAAAGGAAGCCGACTTCGCCGGCGCTGAGCTCTTCGTTCGGAACCGGCTTGGGGGACTGATAACCGAGGCCTTCGACTTCGAACACCTTACCGTTCGACCAGAGTTTGATCTTTTGTCGGAGTTTGATGCGCCCGTCGATGACCCGCATGAGGATGATGACGCCCTTGTAGGGGTCGAACCAGGAGTCAAAGATCAACGCGGAGAGGGGAGCGTTGGGGTCGCCAGTGGGCGGGGGGACGCGCTGGACGATCTGTTCGAGGATTTCGGGGATGCCGATGCCTTGTTTGGCGGAGCAGAGGACGGCTTCCGAGGCGTCGAGCCCGACGAGGGCTTCGATCTGTTCGCGGATGCGTTCGGGGTCGGCGGCGGGGAGATCGATCTTGTTGATCACCGGGATGATCTCGAGGTTTTGATTGAGGGCGAGATAGGTATTGGCGAGGGTTTGGGCTTCGACGCCCTGGGAGGCATCGACGACGAGAAGAGCACCTTCGCAGGCTTGGAGCGAGCGGGAGACTTCGTAGGTGAAGTCGACGTGGCCCGGGGTATCGATGAGATTGAGCTGGTAGATCTCCCCATCTTTGGCTTTGTGAAGGAGGCGAACGGCATGGGCTTTGATGGTGATGCCACGTTCGCGTTCGAGGTCCATGGAATCCAGGACTTGAGCCATCATTTCGCGCTGGGCGAGGGCTCCGGTATGTTCCAGAAGGCGATCAGCGAGGGTGGACTTGCCGTGGTCGATGTGGGCGATGATGGAGAAGTTTCGAATGTGTGATGGATCCATGCGTTACACTTGCGGAGGGCGGGCGTAAAACTCCCGACGAACCTGATTATCCCATATGTCCTTAGAATTCCTTCTGTATGACCTTGACGATGATGGGATTGCGACAATCACCTTCAATCGTCCGGCGAAGCTGAACGCGTTGAATGCAGGCACCTTAGCCGAACTCGAAGCCACTTTGGACGAGGCAAAGAATAATGCAGCGGTGAAGGCCGTGATGCTCACTGGGTCAGGAGACCGGGCGTTTGTAGCCGGGGCGGACATTAGTGAATTTGCGGCGATGTCGCCGGTGGGGGCGCAAAAGCAGTCCGAGAAGGGCCACGCGCTGTTTCGCCGACTGGAGACGATGGGCAAGCCGGTGCTGGCGGCGTTGAACGGCTTTACGTTAGGCGGCGGCCTGGAGATGGCGATGGCGTGTACGGTGCGAGTGGCGGCGGAAACGGCGAAACTGGGGCAGCCGGAAGTGAAGTTGGGCATTATCGCCGGGTATGGCGGTTCGCAGCGGTTGCCGCGGTTGGTGGGCAAAGGGATTGCGCTGGAAATGCTATTGACCGGGGAACCGATCACGGCGCAGCGGGCGTATGAGATTGGGCTCGTGAATTATGTCGTGCCGGGGGCGGAGTTGATCGCGTTTGCGAAGCAGCTTTTGCGGAAGATGTTGGCGAATGCGCCGGTGGCGTTGTCGTTGACGATGCAGGCGGTGGATGTGGGGCTATCGTGCAGCTTTGCGGAAGGGCTGCAGTATGAGGCGGCGGCGTTTG
>CANNLB010000514.1 GCA_947505565.1 Acidobacteriota bacterium
CTCCAGGTTCTGCTTTCCGTCTGCTGCGAGTAAGATCACGCGAGCCCGCTCCGCTATGCGCACTTCAGTCTTACGACCGTTTGCCCACGCCTCCAGCGCCGTTCGTTGTTCGGCGGAAAGTTCGACTGGCGGAGCAACACGCATAAATATCGAGCACCTCAATGGTAGAGAGGCCAAAATCGCCATACTGGTTATCATTACCGAAGCACCGCACTAGAGTGGAAGCTGATTTGCCTCACCGGGAACCTGTTGAAGCTCTTCCGTTCGGGATGGTCGCCGCAAACGGTCTGGGCGAGTTAGAAAAACGTCGCCGGACCGTCAGCGGCGATTTTGACACGAACAGGAGCGGGTGATCGGCTCAAAAGGAGAACCGACGGCATCCGTTTTGATAAGCTGCTTATCGAGATGGACTCCGCACCCCAAGCGAACGGAATCTCCCTGTAAAACAATCACGAGTGGTGCCAGCCGGGGGGCCCGCCTGGTGGCAGAGTAGGGCGGAAGGGCTTATTTGCGACAGACTCCTAGAAACCCCGCTCCGGCTGGATTTCTCCGCCGCCCTCTCCAACTGACTCGCCCCCTTTTAGGCCGCCGCTACCGCCACCCCGGCATCCAGCCCCGGAATCATCGCCGTCAACACGTCCTCCACGCGCTCGACAAACAAGAAAGTCAACTCGTTCCGCACCGCTTCCGGTACCTCCCGCAGATCTTTCTCATTCTCCGCCGGCAGAATCACGCGCTTCATCCCGGCCCGCCGCGCCGCCAACACCTTCTCCTTCACCCCGCCAATCGGCAACACCAACCCGGTCAAAGTAATCTCGCCCGTCATCGCCGTATCCGACCGCACCGGCAGCTTCGTATACGCCGAAGTCATAGCCGTCGCCGCCGCAATCCCCGCCGAAGGCCCGTCTTTCGGAATCGCCCCCGCCGGCACATGCACGTGCAACCCATACTTCTTAAACGCATCCGGCGGAATGCCCAACTCCTCGGCGTGCGACCAGATGTAACTCTGCGCCGTCCGCATCGATTCCTGCATCACCTCGCCTAACTGCCCGGTAATTGTCATCCCCTTGCCTTCCGGCAAAGTCGTCGCTTCCAGATACAGCACATCGCCACCGGCCTCGGTCCAAGCCAAACCAGTTACTACACCGGCCGGCAGCTCCTTCCGGAACTTCTCAGGCGACACGCTTTCGGACCCCAGGAACTCGTAAAGGTGCTCCGGCTCAACAGTAACTACCGTATGCGTCCCCTCCACAATCTTCAACGCCAACTTCCGAATCACCTTGCCGATCGTCCGCTCCAGACGCCGCAATCCGGCCTCCCGCGTATAACCGCTGATAATCCGCCGCAGCGCTGCCTCGCTGATGACACACTGCTCTTCGCTCACGCCCGCTTCCTTCAATTGCCGCGGAATGAGAAACCGGCGCGAGATATGCGCCTTCTCCTCTTCCGAGTAACCGCTCAACCGCAAAATTTCCATGCGATCCAGTAACGGGCGCGGAATCGTGTCGAGCGAGTTAGCCGTCGTAATAAACATGACTTTCGACAAGTCAAAATCCAAGTCCAGATAGTTATCCCGAAACGTTTTATTCTGCTCCGGATCCAACACTTCCAGCAGCGCAGAAGTCGGGTCACCCCGGAAGTCCCGGCCGACCTTATCCACTTCATCCAACAAAATCACCGGATTCTTCGATCCTGCCCGGCGAATCGCCTGCACAAGCCGCCCCGCCATCGCCCCAATATAAGTCCGCCGATGCCCGCGCAACTCTGCCTCATCATGCATCCCGCCCAGGCTCATCCGTTCAAACTTTCGGCCCAGCGCCCGCGCAATCGATTGTCCCAGCGAAGTTTTGCCCACTCCGGGAGGCCCCACCAGACAAAGAATCGGCGCCTTCGCCTCCGGATTCAACTTCAGCACACTCAAGTGCTCCAGAATCCGCTCCTTCACATCTTTCAACTCGAAATGGTCTTCCTCCAGAATCGCCCGAGCATTCGCAATGTCCAGGTTGTCCTCGGTCGTCTTGTTCCACGGCAGATCGAGCACATACTCAATCCACCCCCGCGTTACCTGGTGATCCGGCGAATTTGCATTCGTCCGCTCCAACTTCTTCAGCTCCCGGTCAACCTCTTTCTTGGCCTGCTCCGGCAAGGTGATCTTCGCCAGTTGATCGCGCAACTGCTGAATCTCGTTGCCCTCTTCGCCCTCGCCCAACTCCTGATGAATCGCCTTCATCTGCTGGCGCAACATATACTCCCGCTGCTCCTTCGACATCTCACTGCGCGCTTCACTCGTGATCTTCGAACGCAACTCCAGTACCTGCACCTCGTGCCACAAGTACTTATGCAACAGCCGCAGCGCGTCCACTTTCGTCTCGGCCTCGAGCAAAGATTGCTCCCGCTCCACCGACAACGACATCATCGAACCCAACAGAAACACCATCCGCAGCGGGTCTTCCTGCCCGGAAAGCAGCTTCGCCAGGTCCGGCGTCGTGTCCCCATGGGCCAGGGAAATCGCCTTCGAAGCAAGTTCCAGAATCGTCCGTTCCAACGCCTCGACCTCAGTACCGACATCCTCCGGCAACGGTAAAGGACGCACCCGCGCGCGCAGATAACCCTCCTCACCGTCCACCTTCACCACCGCCACCCGATCCACGCCCAGCACCATCAACTCCATCGACCCATCGTTGGACCGCGAATTCCGGCGGATCACCGCCGTCGTGCCAACCCCGTACAGATCACCCTGCCCCGGAGCCTCCACGCTCGCATCCCGCTGCGAAACGATCAAAATCTCCTTCCCTTCGGCCACCAAAGCCGCGTCCACTGCGGCCTGCGTCGATTTCCGGCCTACCGAAAGAGGTAGCATCAAGCCAGGGAACAGTACCGTGTTCTTGAGCGGCAATACCGGTAATGTCTTCAACTCATCGTGGGTCGTCATTTAGTCTCCCTTTATCAGATAAGATGCGCGTCATGCCATCGCGGATACAGGAGGATTGAAGTCCAATGCCCCCCGCAGCGGATTTAATTCAACTTTTACAAGCTGACCGTCACGGACCTCCCCACTAATCAACCTCCGGGCCAAAGGATTCTCGACCTCTTTCTGAATCGCCCGCTTCAACGGCCGCGCCCCGTAGCTCGGTTCGTACCCGGTCCGCACAAGCCAATCCAAAGCCGCATCGCTAAACTCCAACCGAATCTTCCGATCCGCCAACCGCTTCACCAAACTCTCCAGCTGCACCAGCACAATCTCTTTCAAATGCTTTTCATCCAAAGCATGGAACACGATAATTTCATCCACCCGATTCAAGAACTCCGGCCGGAAACCAGCCCGCAACTCCTCCAGCACGGCCCGCTTCATCCACTCATAACCCTCGCCGTCGAACCCGCCGCGATACTCCAGAATCCGCGCCGACCCCACGTTCGAAGTCATAATCACGATCGTATTTTTGAAATCCACCGTCCGGCCCTGCCCATCGGTCAATCGGCCGTCATCCAATACCTGCAAAAGAATATTGAACACATCATGGTGCGCTTTCTCGATCTCATCGAACAAAATCACCGAATACGGCCGTCTTCGCACCGCCTCGGTCAACTGCCCGCCCTCTTCAAATCCCACATATCCCGGAGGCGCACCCACCAACCGCGACACCGAATGCTTC
>CANNLB010000515.1 GCA_947505565.1 Acidobacteriota bacterium
CGTCGGCGGACGTACGGTGAACTTCACGATCCCAGCAGGGCAGCGCGACGCTGTGTTCGCTACCAACCAGCCGCAGGTCCGCCTGCAAACCGGTACGGTAACGGGCTCCATCGTTCTTACGCCCAGTGTCCAAACCGACGGGGGGATCATCCTTACTCCCACCGACCCGCCCTCTCTCAGCCTCACCGTTGCGCCCGCCGCGCCCCGGTTGCTGAGTCTCCAGGTCACGGGCAGGACCGCCACCGGTTTCCAACTCCTGGTTACCGGCTTCGCCACCTCCCGTCAAATCACCCAGATCGATCTCACGTTCACCGCTACCTCCGGGGAGAACATCGGCTCCTCGAAAGTAACGATCGCGGCGGAATCGAGCTTTAACGCCTGGTACCAAGGCACGGCCTCAAAGTAACGATCGCGGCGGAATCGAGCTTTAACGCCTGGTACCAAGGCACGGCCTCGGCCGCCTTTGGAAGCCAGTTCACCGCCACCATCCCGATCACCCTCTCCGGAGACGTGGTCAACGTCGCAACGCTAACAGAAACCGTTCGCTCCGTCTCCGCCGTCTTAACCAACCGCACCGGCGCTTCGAACTCCGTCAGCCTCGACTTGCAGTAGCCAACTAAACCTCAGCGCCCCCGGTGGATCCCTCCGCCGGGGGCGCTTTGCTATTTAAGCCGCCCGCAGCCGATTCCGATAATCCCGCGGCGAAGTTCCCACGACCCGCCGGAACAACACTCCAAAATAGCTCTGGTCACAGAAGCCGACCTCCTGGCTAATCGACGCAATAGACTGATCCGTCTCCGCCATCAACTGCTGCGCCCGATAAACCCGAAGCCGATTCAGATACGACACGAAAGTGCTTCCCGTCACCGACCGGAAAAACCGCATAAAGTGCGACTGGCTCATATAAAGTAGCCCTGCCGCCAGTTCAATCGGAATCGTCTCCATCAAGTGCTCCTCGATATAGTCGAACAGCGGCTGCAAACGCTCCTGATCACGCCTCTTCCGGCCGTTCCGCCGACTAGATCCTTGTTGCTCGGCGTAGTGATCGATCAACAGAATCAGAATCATCTTCAAGTAGGTCTTCGTCGCCAACTCCGCGTGCTTGCCTCCTGACAACTTCTGCAGATGTACCCGGTTGAACAACGCCAAAACCTGCACCGGAATCCCCGTCCCTGCCGGAATTACAGGCGGAAAGGCTTCGTTTCGAATATCAAACGGGATCAAGTACTCTGCGCTCTCAGGGCCCAGAAACATAGCAGCGTGAAAGTACAATTCCACGATCTTGATCGACGGAGAAAGGTACTCTTGAATGCGGTGATCCTGGTCCTTGCCGATCGCCAATAGATCACCTTGACGCACCACCACTTCGCGCTCGCCGACCCGGTAAACCGCTGACCCCGACTCTACATAAATCAATGCACAGCAATCATGTCGACGGGCAGTCCCACCCGCCGGAGCACTGGACTCAGTCAAGCAGACCGTACTTTCCCACTGACGTGATGGAAGACTCGACATGGCACGGGTCAAACGGAGACAAAGCAATGGTATTCTCATTACATCTGTGTGTCAACAATAGGCCGCGAGCGACGCCAACAGGTATGACAAGCCACCTGTCCCGCCTCTCCTCTATCACGCGAATCGCTGCCTGACGCCTGCTGTAAACCCAAGGAACGAACATCGAATGCTCTCGCGAAACGTCTTGCTCTACGGCTCTGATGAAGCACCTTCCCCGCTTACTCCGCTACGGGCTGGCCCACTGAGCCTCTATTTTCAAAACGGTGACCTGCGGTACATCTCCGCCGCGGGGAGTGAAGTGCTGCGCCGGGCATATGTCGCCGTGCGCGATCCGAACTGGGGAACCGTGCCGGCGGCCTTGTCCCAACTCAAGGTGGACGCGGGGCGGGACCGGTTTCGGATCAGCTACCAAGCCAACCATCAGCGGGAGCCGATTCACTTTCAGTGGCAGGCGGAGATTACGGGTACCCCGGACGGGCGCATCACGTTTCAGCTCGTGGGCAAAGCGCTGACCACCTTCAAGCGCAACCGCATCGGCTTCTGCGTGCACCACCCCTTAAACGGCTTCGCCGGACGGGAGTGTGAGGTCGAGACCGCCGACGGATGGCGCAAGGACAAAGTGCCAGCCAACGTAGCCCCCAATCAACCCTTCCTGGGCATGAAGGCCGTCCGTCACGAGATCGCCCCAGGGTTCCGGGCGGAAGTTCGATTCGTCGGCGATCTGTTCGAGATGGAGGATCACCGCAACTGGACCGACGGCAATTTCAAAACCTACGGCACGCCGCTCAGCCTGCCGTTCCCGGTGGAGATCGCGGCCGGAACGGTCATCCGCCAGAGCATTGAGGTGAGCTTGCTGGGCAAGCCGCCGAAGCTCGTTAGCTTGCCCGGCAAGGCACCCATCACGATTACAACAAAAGGGGACGCCGTGGCGTTGCCCGAGATCGGCTTGGCGGCTGCGACGAGCGCGTGGACACCGTCGGCGGAACAAGTGAGTCGGTTGAAGGGCTTACGCCTCTCCCATCTGCGAGTGGACGCTGCGAGCCTCGAAACACCAGCCCCGGAAGTCGTGGCTTCGGGCCTACCCGTCGAGATGACCATTCTGTTGGGAGCGGATCCCCGCCGTCAATTGGAGCGTGCCGCCGCGCGCGTAGGCGAACTCAAGCTAAACGTACGGCGGTGGATTGTCTACGAGGAGAAGTCACTCGTGACCACCGCGGAGGCGGTAAGGCTGGCCCGTACGGTTTTGCCTGTGACGACCATCGTGGGCGGGACCCGGGCAAATTTTGCGGAGGTTAACCGGAGCCGCCCGCTTCCGGGCACCTTCGACGGCGTTTGTTTCACGATCAACCCTCAGGTGCACGCCATCGACAACGCTTCGCTGATCGAGAACAGCGCCGCACAACGAGACGTGATTCAGAGTGCCCGCGCGTTTTCCGGCACGATGCCGATTTTCGTTTCTCCTGTCACGTTGAAGCAGCAGTTCAACCCGGTGGCGACGGGAGCCGAAGCGCCGACTCCGGCTGGCGTACTGCCGTCGCGGGTCGATCCTCGGCAGATGTCCCTCTTCGGTGCGGCGTGGACGCTGGCCAGCATCAAGAACCTCGCTGAGGGCGGTGCGGCAGGGGTGACTTACTACGAGACGGCCGGCTGGCAGGGCGTCATGGAAACCACGGAGGGCTCCCGTCTTCCGCAAAACTTTCGCTCGATCGCAGGGAGCGTCTTTCCGGTATGGCATGTGCTGGCCGATGTGGGCGAGTTCCGAGGGGGGCAGGCGTTGCCTTGCGTGTCGAGTCGGCCCTTGGATGTGGAATGCCTGATTCTGCGAGCGGGCGGGCGGAGTCGCGCGCTGGTGGCCAATCTGTCGACCGAGAAGCAGACGGTGGAGATTCCGGCGGCACTGGTAGGTTCGTCGCCCCGGGTGAGGGTGCTGGATGCCTCGACGGCGGAAGCGGCGATGACCAAGCCGGAGGAGTTCCGGGCTCCCAAAATGGCGCCCGGAGTTCCGTCGACCGGCGGGGTATCGCGGCGCGAAATGATAGGGGGAGTCCTGGCCGCGCTGACTCCCCGCAATGGGTTGATTACGCTAACGCTGGACGCCTGCGCCATTG
>CANNLB010000516.1 GCA_947505565.1 Acidobacteriota bacterium
TCGGGTAGCGGATTTAATCTTCATCTCGGCTTCGTCGGGATTTCGTGTGACGCCATATGCGGCGCGAACTGCCTCCGATTCTTTCGAAACGTCGAAAGCGTCCATCGCCTCGGCTTGCATCCGATATGCGACTTCCATCGATTGAATCCGGCCTTCCAGAACAGGGTCGGCTCCGCGTTTCGCCAGCTCAATCCCGTTAAGCTTATTAACAAAGTCTAATGTTTTGCGTTGATCGGCCAGCGACGTGTTGGCGTTGCGGAGGTGCTGAATCATCTTTTCCGGGTCAGCGTCGTCATTCGGGACGTAGGTCCCCTGCTGCACCGAGGGCAAGAACGCATTATTCCAGAGGTTGCTCCCGACGTCCGGCATCCCGGCGCAGAGAGCAACGAACCCTGGAAGGTTCTTGTTCTCCGTTCCAAGCCCGTAAGTAAGCCATGACCCCCAGGAAGGGTAACCGGGGATGATCCGCCCCGTATTCATCTGCAATATCGCTTGCGGATGAGCGGGTAAATCGGAGTGCATGGAATTTATTACACAGATATCGTCGACGCATTCTCCTACTTGACGGAATATTTCGGAAACTTGGATTCCGGATTTTCCGTAACGCTGAAACGCGAATGGCGATTGCATCAACGTGCCTTGACCCATTTTCGATTGCCCTGGCGCGTGCGTTCCGTTGTACTTCGCGAGCGACGGTTTGTAGTCAAATGTATCGACTTGCGACGGTCCTCCGTTTAAAAAAAGGAAGATTACGGATTTCGCTTTCGGCGTGAAATGCGGCGTTTGCGCCGATGCTAAACCGAGCATTCCGAAGCCAGTTCCGAGAGTTTGTAGAGCGTCGCGGCGTGTCATGGTTAGTTCACAAAAAGGAAGTCGTTCGAACTGAGCAGGGCTTTTGCAAATTGAGTCCACGGATCTTTGGCCGATTGGGTGAACTCAAGACTGAGAGAACGTTCTTTCGCATCGGGAGCACGGCCGAGAACGGCACGATAGAGAAAGTCTACGCGATCGTTCGCCAAAGTCGAATCGGAAGCGAGACGCCGAGCCCGAGCGTCGACGAAGTCGCTGTTGAGGAAGAAGAGTTGCTGCAGAGCGGTGGCGGTAACGGTCCGCTGTTCGCCGGTCGCGTTCGGATTCGGGAAGTCGAACAGCGCCAAGGTGCCATCGAGTTTGCGGCGGCTGACAAGGCCGTAAACGGTCCGCGAACGAGTCTCGCTGGCGGAGAGATCGGCAGGTTGAGCGGCGGGTTTAAAATCGAGTTCGTTCGACGCAGCAAGCAGCGCGTCGCGGAGGGATTCGGCGTCGAGACGTTGGCGATTCGCTCTCCACAGGAGACGATTGGAGGGATCGATGGAGTTTGCGTCGTTCTCGGCGGAACGCTGGTAGGTAGCCGAGAGCATGATCTCGCGGTGGAGTTTCTTCAACGACCAGCCGTCGGCAACGAAGCTGCTGGCGAGCGAATCGAGGAGTTCGGGATGGCTCGGCTTCTCTCCCATCCGCCCGAAGTTGCTGACGGTGCGGACGAGGCCTTCGCCGAAGTGATGCGCCCAGACGCGATTGACAATGACGCGCGGCGTGAGCGGGTTCTCAGGAGCGACCATGGCTTCGGCTAGTTCGAGGCGACCGCTGCCGTTCTTGAAGGGCTTCTCAGAGAGGATGGAGAGAAAGCCGCGCGGCACTTCGGGGCCGAGATTATCGGCTTGGCCGTTGATCTGAATCCGTTGGTTCTTCGGGTTCGGCAGATCCTGGATGACGTGGGCGTAAGCGTACTGTTCAGGGAGAGCGGCCTTGCGTTCTTTGAGTTCGGCGCGGAGCGTTTTGAGGTGCTCAGCCCAATGGCCGGAGAGGAACTTTTCGATGGTGCCGTCGGAGGTTAAAAAGCCGCGATTGGGGCCGAAGTAGAGGATGCCGTCCTCTTCCTGCTTGAACTCCTTGCCGTAGAAGTCGGAGAAGTAGAGATCGCGCCAGAGGAAGAAGTCCTCGGTCTTCAGGGAGACGGTGACGTAGGAGTCTACGTTCGACTTATCCTTGGCGCTGGACTTGCGGAAGAGGTTGTCCTGGTCGACGCGGGCCCGTTCGGCGAGGATGCGGAGGCAGGTATCGCGGAACTCATTGAGGTTGAAGTCCGGGCGCTGCCAGCCTTTCAGGTATTGGTTGTCTTCGGGGCCGGTTTTGAGATAGCGGACCCAGTTGCCGAGGACGGTGGGATCAAGATGATCGGCCGTGGCAGCGGCGTCGACGGTGATGGGATTGGACGCAGCGAGGACGCGACGGGCGGCCGCGATGTACTGGGGCGACTGGATAGTCAGGATCTCGGCGAAGCTCGTGGCCTGGGCGTGGAGGAAGTCCTGGGTGCGGGTTTCGAGCTCCTTGACTTTGGCTTCTTTGCGCTTGTATTCGGCTACTTCCATGGGAGGGGCGAGCGGGAGTTCGCCGCGTTTGGTGGAGGAGAAGACGCCCTGGAGGGCGTAGTAGTCGCTGGTGGGGATGGGATCGAACTTATGGTTGTGGCACTGGGCGCAGGCGCCGGTGAGGGCGAGGAACCCGCGGGTGGTGACATCGACGCGGTCGTCGACTAACTCGGGGCTGAGTCCGTAGAAGCCGAGCCCGACGGCGAGGTCGGGGTGCTTATCGGACTTGGGGAGGAGGTCGCCGGCGATCTGTGCTTTGACGAAGAGGTCGTAGGGCATGTCGCGGTTGAGGGCGGCGATGACCCAGTTCCGATAGCGGAAGGAGTTGGGGTAGGGGTCGAAGACGTCGTTAGAGAGCTTGTCGTCGGCGTAGCGGGCGACGTCGAGCCAATAGCGGCCCCAGCGCTCACCGTAGCGGGGAGACGCGAGGAGGCGATCGACGATTTTGGCGAAGGCTTGGGGAGAGTTATCGGCCAGGAACGCGTCGAGGTCAGCGGCGGCTGGGGGCAGGCCGGTGAGGTCAGGCGCGGCGGAGAAGGTCTCGCTTGGCGGCGGGCGGGTTGGGGGTGATGCCTTTAGCCTTGAGACGGGCGTTGATGAGGGAATCGATGGAGGCCGACGCGGCGGGTTTGGCGAGGGGGACGAAGGCCCAGAAGGCGCGCTGTTCGGGGGTGATGACGTAGGGAGCGGCGGCTGGCGCGGCAGAGCTGGCGACGGTTTCGGGCCAGGGGGCGCCGGACTGAATCCAGGTGGAGAGGTCGGCGATTTCGGAGTCGGAGAGTTTGGGCTGCTGGTAGGGCATGGCCAGCTTGGCGTCGGCGTGGCGGATGGCGGTGAGCAGGAGGCTGGCTTCGGGCTTACCGGGGACGATGGCTGCGCCGCGGTTGCCGCCTTTGATCATCGCGGCGCGGGTGTTGAGGGCGAGTCCGGATTGGGGGGTGAGTGCGTGGCAGGCGAAGCAGCGGTTGGCCAGGACGGGGCGGACCTTGGTTTCGAAGAACTCGGACGGGTCGGCGGCGAAGAGCGGGGCGGCGAAGGCGAGGATGAGGATCCGGTTCAAGATGGGGGTCTCCTAACGGGGGTAAACGGCCATCATTAGCATACATATTAACTGTGTCGGTGGGAAGGGGGTTGTAAGAATGGCTCATCGGTTAGGTGTTAGGGTTTCCGCGCACCCTGGAGAGAGTGGGAGATGAGGGGAGCAGCGTAG
>CANNLB010000517.1 GCA_947505565.1 Acidobacteriota bacterium
TGCGGGGCGGGCTTGTTCGGAGTTGAGCGCGTCGTCGCCGAATCGTCGGCGCGTCATTTTCACGGTCGCCTACTCGGACTATTGGACCGGCTCCGACCGTCGATGCTGTAACCGGACGGGCGGTTCTACCCACACCAAACAGCGAGGAACCCAATTAGACAGTAATTGCGAGACTAAGTAGTGAGTATCGCAAGGGCGAGGCCAGTGGCGGCTGGATAGAGGGCGTCGGAGTAGCTTCATAATCGTCCATTTTTTGCCGACGAAGCCGCTGGAGCAACCCGCCATGATTTGGTCCACCGTGCCGAAAAGGCCGATCAGTGGGGGCGTGGCGATGATCGTCGCTTGATGGTTTAGGCCGCGGTGCAGGTTGAGCATAGAAGCTTCGACACCGGAGCCGCGATTAAGGTTTCAGGACTTGATTGACCGGTACGTCTTGGAGCGTCCGCGTCTTTCGGTCGGGGTAGACGATTTGAACCTTCGGGATTTTGACCTGGGAGCCGAGGCCAAAGTGGAGAGGGGCTAGAACTGAACTGGCATAGCCTACTGCGGTAGTCTGGACGCACGTCTGGTTGCCAATCCGCACCATCGCGCCCACGGGGACGTCGACGCCGAGCCAGTTCTGCGCCGGGCCCTCATTGCGCCATAGGCGGGGCTCCTCCCCCAGACGCGAGACCACCACGTCCAAGCGGCCATCGTTGTCGAGATCGGCCACGATCAGCCCCCGATGCGCCGCGTCGCCAGGGAATAGGGGTCCGGCATCCTCAAACGTCCCGTCGTTCCGGCTCCGGAACAGTGAAAGTGGCAGCCGGTAGCGGTCGCCCGAATGCTGGTCGATGTTGTCCATCACGTGGGAGTTGGCCGTCAGGATGTCTTTGGCGCCATCGTTGTCGAAGTCGGCTACGGCGATGCCCCAGCCGCTGCGGCGACCAATGGCGGCCGCTAGGCGCGACCGAGAGGTCCGGTCCTCAAACCCTCGACCGGAGTTCTGGAAGTAGGGAAAGCTTTCGCCCGCCAGCGCCGTGAAAATGATGTCGGGGCGTCCATCGTTATTGACGTCAGTGAACGCCGAGCCCATCCCGGAAACGGCCCGTCCGCTGTCGGGCAGAGCTACGCCGGCGGTCAGCGCCACTTCGTCAAATTGTCCTTGACCCAAGTTATGGAACAGGAAGTTGGGGAGGGCGTCGTTGGGGACGAAGATGTCCGTGCGGCCATCTGCGTCGAAGTCGCCAAAGCTAACGGACATGCCTTTTCCCAGGCGGAGAGCGATGCCGCTCGACTGGGAGATATCGACGAACGTTCCATTACCCCTGTTGCGGAAGAGGCGGTTCGCGGTCGGGCCGAAATACTTGGGGTGACAGTACACTTGGCGTTCGCCGCCGGGGGCGAGGCAAACCTTCGCTTGCGTCGGCGGCCAGACGACGTAGTGCACCAGGAATAGGTCGAGCAATCCGTCGTTGTCGGCGTCGAACCAGCCGGCGGCGACGGACCAACCGGCGTCGGCGACCCCGGCGGAGAGGGTGACATCCGAGAACTTCTTGCCATCGTTCCGATACAGCGCTAGGCCGCTCACGCCGACGATGAGCAGGTCCGGCCTTCCGTCGCCGTTGTAGTCGCCGACTGCGGCACCGATCGAGTGGAGCTTCGTGGTTAGCCCTGAGGCCGCGGTCACGTCCTCGAACTGGAAGTTCCCCTTGTTGCGGAAGAGGCGGTCCTGGCGGTCAGCGGCTCCGGTAACCAGAATGTCGAGGAGGCCGTCGCCGTCGTAGTCGAATGCGGCGAGGCCGCCAGCCATGGTTTCGGGCAGTAGCTTCTGTGGTGAGGGGGCGTGATTGAGACGGGTCGGCAGCGTTCCGGCGTCGCGGAAGGACAGGGCCGCGAGGAGGAACAGCGCCGCTATCACGTCCGGTAGCTACCGTTGATCTTGATGTAACCTTCAGTAAAATCGCAGGTGAAAAATCGAGCTTGTCCGGTGCCGGGGCCGCGAAGCTGGAACTGGATCAAGACGTCTGGTTCATCGAGCAGCTTCGTCAGTTCTGGTTCCGAGAAGTCGACGGCGACGCCTTTGCGGCAGACGGCCATGCCCTGGAAGTTGATGTCGACTTGGGGGACTTCGAAGTTCACCCCGGCATTTCCAGCGGCCATCATGATCCGGCCCCAGTTGGGGTCGGATCCGGCGATGGCGGTCTTGACAAGCGGAGAGTTGGCGATTTGGCGAGCGATGCGGAGGGCATCCTTGTCGGACTTGGTGCCGGCTACCTCGATCGTGATGAGCTTCTTGGCCCCTTCGCCGTCGCGGGCGATCTGGCGGGCTAGATCCTCCATCAGATGCGTCAGCGCTTGAGCAAAAACGGCTTTATCTTGGCCCGCCAGTTTAATGCCGGAGGCACCGTTAGCCAGAAGGTAAACGGTGTCGTTAGTGGATGTATCGCCATCGACGGACATGCAGTTATAACTACGATCCGTCGCCTTGCCGAGCATCTTCTGCAGGTCGGCCGGGGAGATGACCGCGTCGGTGACAATGTAGGCCAGCGTGGTCGCCATTAGGGGCTGGATCATACCAGAGCCCTTGGTCATGCCGGCGATGTGGATCGTGCCCCCCTTGACCGACAGCGAGGCCGTCGCTACCTTGCGGGTTAGATCGGTCGTCAGGATCGCATCGGCGGCCTGGTCGAACTTATCAGGGGAAAGGGCGGCTACCAGGGCGGGGAGGTTCGTGGTGATTTTGGTTACGTCGAGTTCGACCCCGATGACTCCGGTGGAAGCCGGCAGGATTTGATTAGCCGGGATCTTGAGGGCTTTCGCCAGCGCGCGGGCGGTTTCGTTGGCAACCTTCTCGCCGGTGCGGGTGGCGCAATTGGCATTGCCGGCGTTCGTAATGATCGCGCGAGCGATGCCCTTCGACGCGGCGAGGTTCTTCTGCCCGAGCTTGACCGGGGCGGCGGCGGCCTTGTTTTGCGTGAAGACAGCGGCGGCGGAGGCGGGCGAATCGGAGACAATGAGGCACAAATCGTCTTTGGCGACTTTCCGGATGCCAGCATATAGGGTGGCGTAGCGATAACCAAGGGGGAGTGTCATGTCAGACTTTCATTGTCGGCTAAGCGATGCCCGTTGCGAAAGCCTCCGGCGGGTATTCTTTTTCGGCCTTCCTGCTGGACTTCGTTGATGGCAAGTACAGTACCGGCACCGCATGCAACCCGGAATGGCGCGCCGGGCAAGATTGCGCCCGGAGGCAGGTTAGTAAGTTCGGGCCGCGGAAGGGCCGCGTGGATCTTCAACGGCGCGCCGCGGAAGCTGCAAACAGCGCCCGGCCAAGGGGTGAAGCCACGCATCCGATTGTGGATTTCGGCCGCGGTGCGAGACCAATCGATGCGCGCATCGTCCTTAGTTAGAATGCGAGCGAGCGTTGCCTCGCCGCTGTTCTGGGGCACGGGGGAAAGCGGGTGGGCCAGCGTTTCGACGCAGAGCGCCGCTCCGAGCCGGGAGAGTCGGGCCGAGAGCTCCGGAGCGGTTTCGAGGGGGTCTATCGCGATTTCGGCCGTCCGCAGAATATCGCCGGTATCAAGGCCGGCGTTGATGAGCATGGTGGTGACGCCGGTTACCGTGTCGCCATTGG
>CANNLB010000518.1 GCA_947505565.1 Acidobacteriota bacterium
CGCGCCCGATTCGAACGTCTCCTGTTCCCGCCGCCGCGCTTCCAATACGCCCCTCCAGGCTCTGAACCTGCTCAACGATCCCGTCTTTCTCGAAGCCGCCCACGCCGTTGCCGTTCGCACCGCCGACTCCCCCGACCGCCTCCAAAGCATGTTCGAAATCGTTATCGGCCGCACCCCCAGCGACTCCGAAAAGCAGTCGCTCGCCCGCTACCTCGATAAACAAATCACCATCCTCAAAGCCGAAGGCCGCGCCCCTGACCAAGCCAATGCCGAAGCCTGGACCGGCGTCGCCCGCGTCCTCCTCAACACCGACGAATTCATCAACCGGAACTAATGCCATGGAACAACTCAACTCCGCCCGCCGCCGTCAATTCCTGAAAAACTGGGCCTATGGCTTCGGCTCCATGGCCCTCGGCGATCTGCTCGTCAAGGACGGCTATGCCGCTTCGTCCAACCCGCTCGCCCCCAAAGCACCGCACTTCAAAGGCAAAGCCAAAAGCGTCATTTTTCTATTCATGGAAGGCGGCCCCAGCCAAATGGATCTCTACGATCCCAAGCCCGCCCTGATGAAGTACCACGGCAAGCCCGTCCCCACCGAGTTCACCAAAGACCTCAAGTTAGCGTTCACTAAGCCAAACGCCGCCGCCCTCGGCAGCCCCCGCGTCTTCCGCCCCTGCGGCCAGTCCGGCATGATGATGTCCGACTACATCCCCCACATGCACGACCTCGCCGACGACATCTGCCTCGTCCGCTCCATGCATACCGAAGCCGTCAATCACCACCCCGGTCAGCTCTTCCTCTTCACTGGTTCGGTTCAGTTCGGCCGCCCCACCATGGGCGCCTGGAGCGTCTACGGCCTCGGCAGTGAGTCGCAGAACCTGCCTGGCTTCGTCGTCCTGTCGAGTGGCGTCGGCACCTCCGGTGGCGCGTCCAATTTCATGAGCGGCTTCCTGCCCTCCACCTACCAAGGCACCCAATTCCGCAGCGGCGGCGAACCGATCCTCTACCTTTCGAATCCCGAAGGCATCAGCCCCGCTACCCAACGCGCCGGCCTCGACGCCATCAAAGAACTCAACGAATCCCACCTCGCCGACGTCGGCGACCCCGAAATCGAAGCCCGCATCCAGAGCTACGAACTCGCCTACCGCATGCAGACTTCCGCCCCCGAACTCCTCGATTTTTCGAAGGAATCAAAGGCGACCCTCGACCTCTACGGCGTCGGCAAAGAACCCACCAACCAGTACGCCACCAACGCCCTCCTCGCCCGCCGCATGGTGGAACGTGGCGTCCGCTTTGTCCTGATGATGGACGCCTCCTGGGACACCCATACCAACCTCAACAGTGCCCTGAAGAAAAAAACCGACGCGACCGACCAGCCCGTCGCCGCTCTCCTCAAGGACCTCAAACAGCGCGGCCTACTCGACGAAACCCTCGTCGTCTGGGGCGGCGAGTTTGGCCGGACCCCGATCTCCGAAATCCGCAACACCTCCGACCCGGAAAACGCCGGTCGCGATCACCACCCCAGCGGCTACTCCATGTGGCTAGCCGGCGGAGGCATCAAGGGCGGCCAGGTGATCGGTGAAACCGACGAACTCGGCTTCACCATCACGAAGGACAAGGTGGAGGTGCACGATCTCCAAGCCACCATTCTCCACTGCCTCGGCCTGGACCACCACAAACTCACCTACCGCCACATGGGCCGCGATTTCCGCCTCACCGACGTCCACGGCAACGTCGTCAAAGCCATGCTCGCCTAACTCTAGGCAATCCGCTTCACGAGCTGCACCCAATTCGGCCCGGCCAGTTTCCCCGCTACGCGGGGCCGTCCCGCCGCCAAATGCGCCGATTGCGAGTGCTTCTGCAGCGCCTCTTTCGACTCCCATTCCTCGATAAAAGTGAACTTGCACGGGTTGCTCTCGTCCACGAACAGGTCGTACCGCAGGCAGCCATCCTCTAGCCGCGTCGGTGCCACGTAGCTTTCCAGCACCTCTCGCACGAGCGTTTCCTCGCCCGGCAACGCCTCAATGTGCGCGACAACATCAATCTTTTGGCTCATTCGTGTTAGCGTACACGATCCCCGGGCCCTCTGAGCAACTTCTCATGCTACTTTGGGTTTTAATTTGATTCCCGATGTCGACTGATCCGCAAACTCCGCCGAAGCCCGCCGCTCGCCCCAGCCTGGCTCAACTGATAGCCGCGAAAGCTGGCGCAGCGAAGCCCGCCTCCACGGATCGCGCCGTCGTCACGAAAGAGCGCCACCCGGTCAGCCCCGCCGGCACGCCCCGCTCGGCCGATCGTATGTTCGAGCTCAAAAGCGAAATCCATCGTAAGCTCATCGGCGTCCTCAATCTCGACCGCGTCTCCTCCATCCCCAAGGATCGGCTCCGCAGCGAAATCGGCCGCGTGGTCGAGCGCCTGCTTGATGACGAACGCGTCCCCATGACGACGGCCGAGCAGAACAAAATCGTCGAAGAGGTGCTCGACGAAGTCCTCGGCCTCGGCCCGCTCGAAACGCTGCTCAAAGAACCCAGCATCTCCGATATTCTCGTCAACGGCTACGACAAGGTCTTTATCGAACGCCAGGGCAAACTGCAGCGGACCTCAGTCCGTTTTAAGGACAACGCCCATCTTCTCCATATCATCGAGAAAATCGTCGCCCAAGTCGGCCGCCGCGTCGACGAAGCCCAGCCGATCGTCGACGCCCGCCTCAAAGACGGTTCCCGCGTTAACGCCATCATCTCCCCGCTCTCGCTCGATGGCCCTTCGCTCTCCATCCGCCGCTTCGGTCGCCACGTCATCACGAGCGACGAAATGGTGGCCTACAAAACCATCATGCCGGCGATGCTCCAATTCCTCGCCGCCTGCGTCCAAGCCAAAACGACGATTCTCATCTCCGGCGGCACCGGTTCCGGCAAAACCACCACCCTCAACGCCCTCTCCCGCTTCATCCCCGAAGACGAACGCATCGTCACCATTGAAGACACCGCCGAACTCCAACTCCAGCAGCGTCACATCGTCAAGTTCGAAACCCGCCCCGCCAATCTCAATAAAGAAGGCGGTATCAACCAGCGCGTCCTCGTCCGCACCGCGCTCCGCATGCGGCCAGACCGCATCGTCGTCGGCGAGTGCCGCGGCGCCGAAGCGCTCGACATGCTCCAGGCCATGAACACCGGTGTCGAAGGCTCGATGACCACCATCCACGCCAATACGCCGAAGGACGCCTTCTCCCGTCTCGAAGCGATGATCCTGATGGCAGAGCTCCAAATCCCCACCCGCGTCATCCAGCAGCAACTGGCCAGCGCCATTAAAATGGTCGTCCAGGTCACCCGTCTCCAGGACGGTTCCCGCAAAATCATTAACATTTCTGAGGTCGTTGGCCTCGAAGGCGACCACATCGAAGTGCAGGATGTCTTCGCCTTCGAACGCATCGGCGTCAGCGAAGAAGGCAAGGTGATGGGCCGCTTCCGCTGCTTCAACAACAAGCCCAAAATCCTCGAACGGCTCCGCATCAATGGCATCAAACTACCGGACGGTATCTTTGATGAGGTGATGGACGTTAACCTGTAGGCATGTACATCATCGTGGGCTTAACTCTTCTCGGAG
>CANNLB010000519.1 GCA_947505565.1 Acidobacteriota bacterium
GACCGCCATCCGAATACACCGGCGCCGTTGTCACAGAACTCCGCATGGTCCCCAATCAGCCTCTCATCTTCAACGACGACCCCGCCAAGAAGCCCCGCACCGAAGACGATTTCATCGCCTACACCTGGAACAACTACCTCAAAACCGGCGACGAAACCTGGCCCGCCCGCATGCCGATGACCAAAGCCGCCGTCCGCGCGATGGACACCGTCACCGCCTTCATGAAGGAACAAAACTCGACCATCGACAAGTTCGTCGTCGCCGGGGCCTCCAAACGCGGATGGACCACCTGGACCACCGCCGCCGTCGACAAGCGCGTCGTCGCCTTCATGCCCCTCGTCATCGACATGCTAAACCTGAAGAAGAGCTTCATCCACCACTACCGCGCCTATGGCTTCTGGGCCCCCGCTGTAGGCAACTACTTCGAGCAAGGGTTGATGGACAAGATGGACGAACCCAACTACGCCAAGCTCATGCAGCTCGTCGAACCCTACAGCTACCGGGACCGCTTCACCCAGCCCAAGTTCCTCGTCCACGGCGCCGGCGACCAGTTCTTCCTACCCGACTCCTGGAAGTTCTACTGGAAGGATCTCAAGGGCGAAAAGCACATCCGCTACATCCCCAACACCGACCACAGCCTCCGCAACTCCGACGCCGTCGAATCCATCACCGCCTTCTACAACGGCGTCATCAAAAACGAACCCCGCCCCGTCTACGCCTGGAAAGTGAAAAAGGATCTCTCCATCGAAGTCGAGTGCAAAACGAAGCCAACCACCGTCAAGCTCTGGCAAGCCACCAACCCCGAAGCCCGGGACTTCCGTCTCGAAACCCTCGGCGCCAAGTACACAAGCACCGTCCTCGCACCCGGCAAGAACGGCAAGTACACCGCCAAGCCGTCGAGCCCCGCCAAAGGGTATACTGCCTACTTCATCGAAATGACTTTCCCCAGCACCGGCAAAATGCCGTTTAAATTTACGAGCGGTGTCGTCGTCACCCCCGACACCTATCCCTCCGGCCCGCCCGTCCCCGGCAAAACAAAACTCGGCGCCGTCCCGGCGCGCGGGCGCTAACCTCATGGACCGCTCCCGTTTCGGTGCCACCTGCTTCCGTATGGGCGCGGCCACTTTGATCCTCTGCGCCCTCTTCCATGGATTCGAAATCGCCCGAATCTCCTTCTGGGCCAGCGACCGGACCGACGGCTTCACCCACTACTTTCCCGTCGGCCTGGCCGCCTCCGCCCTGCTGAGCCTGACCATCGCGACTCGCCGACGTCGCGACCCAGCCCTCCTCCGCTCCGCCGCCGTAGCCAACATCGTCTGGCTGCTGCCCACCATAGGCATTTCATTCGTTCACTGGTCCACTTCCGAGACCACTCTCCTCGGCCTCTCCGCCCTCGCCAACGCCGCCGCCTTCTGGCTCCTCCCCAACGACTACTACTGAACCGGCAGATCCGCCGCCGTGCTCCCACCCAACCCCGCGTACATCTCTTTCACCTTCGCCACTTTATTCCCCTCAAACGTCACGAACGTCAGCTTACCCGGCGCCCGCCCGTACATCCAATCCTCCAGGTCGTTCCCGTCCACCGTCCGCCGCTCCTTCCGCAACGGCCGTCCCACCGCCGCCATAACCTGGTCTTTATCCATCCCCTCAATCACCCGCTTATCCTCAATCGCTTTCTTAATCGGCGCCGGGATGTTCTCCATGTAATTCTCGGTCACCGTCCGCTTATCGAAATCTAACACCGGAGCCAGAATCCGCTTCACATCGGCCACCTCCAGCGTCGTGATCTTTTTATCAAACACCACCGCAATGTAGCTCCCCGCCGTCGCCCGCGCGTCGTTCCGGCTAATCGGCTGCGTGTTGTTCCCTACCCCCACCTGCACCCGATCCTTCCACGTCCGCCCGCTCTTCAGCCCATTATTGAGCTCCAACTCAATCCGGTCGTCCTTGATGTCCACCTTGGTCACCGTAATCAACTCGCCCAAACGCGCCGCCGGCCCCAACTCCTTCGTCGCCGCGTCCCACACCGCCTGATCCCACACACTCTTGGCACTCACCGCCAGCGGCTTCTTCGACCGCGGAATCAAAACCTTCGCCTTCGCCGTCTCCGCCGTCAACCCCCGGATCAACGCCAAGCGCTCCTCTTCCGACAACTTCTCCTTCTCCGCCCAAGCCGGCAAGCAGACACACAGAACCATCGCCCAACGCCGCATCACTCCTCCTCAGGCAACAGCGGTAGCCGTTGCTTCACGATTGGAATCCGATGCAGAAGGTAACCCACCCCGAAGCAAGCCAACGTGCAAAGAACACTGCCTTCCGGCCCGTATCCGCCGCCGCTCCAAAGTTCGTTCGCCTTCCACTGCACGGTGTAACCCGTCAATCCCATTGTAAAGCCGCTCAGGTTCACGCCAAATAGCGGAGTTGTAACGTTCCATCCAAAATGCAAACCAATCGGCAACCACAAGTCCCCGCTCCGCAACAACGCATAGCCCAGCAAGACCCCCCACAGAAACGTATTGAATAGCCCGATCTTAGTTGCACTCTGGTTCCCCGCATGCATCAACGCGAACAGTACCGCTAACGGCAGCAGTACCTGATACACCCCAAACCGCCCCGCCAGCAGTTGAAAGGCGTACCCCCGAAACAGCAACTCCTCCCCAATCGCCCCAAAAAGCAAACAAACCGCCACCAGCGTCAAACTGCCTAAATTGAACGGCGTCTCCGGCGTCGCCACAAAGTAGGCTTTCCCAATCAACAGCGGAATCCCCAGCACAAACACAATCCCCGCCGCCCCCAACCCCAGCCCCAAGAGCAAATGCCTCCCCGCCGCCGCATGCCAGCCAAACCCCATCGTCGTCAGCCGACCGCCCTCGTAAATACGCAACACCAGCGCGCTCGCCACCGCCCCCGCCCCGAACACGCTCAACGCCGCCGTCACCAACATCCCCAGCGGACTCAACAGGAAGCCCAAAACTAACAAACCCAAAAACCCGGTCAGCCCAAACAGCCCCACCCGCAGCGCCGGCCCTGCCCAGTTCCTATCCATCGCTCGCCCTCACGGTCACGCCCTTCGGTGCCACCTTCACCGGCAAAACAGTTGCCCCGGCTTTCTTAATCAACACGCCGACCGTCTCCTTAGTCCCCGGCTCCACCAGAAAAAACACACACCCGCCCCCGCCTTCCGCGTCACCTTCACGATCTCATCAATCAACGGCGTGCAAATCCCGGGCGCATTTTTCTTCCGGAAACTCCACTCCTCCCGCAACAACCGCCCGGCCTCCGCCCATTCCCCGGCCGTCAAAGCGCTCCGCATCGCATGCGCAATCCCCGCAATCATGTCGAAATTCCGGTGCACTTGCTTATCGCCGTCGATATGCAGCTTGGTCACCTCCCAGTTGTTGATCCCCGAGTTCCGCGGTTCACCCGTATACGCCAGCACCGTTCGCGAAATCAGGTCTTCATGGTCCACCGGCAACGCCACCCGCCGAATCCCGTCCACTCGCAACTCCACCGCCCCCACCCCGCCGTACATCGCCGGATAGTAGTCCTGGCATCCCGTCGGTACCTTGATAATCCGCGCCTCGATATTCTGCGCCACC
>CANNLB010000520.1 GCA_947505565.1 Acidobacteriota bacterium
GTTTCGGGTTCTTTCTTTTTTTGATTTTGCTGTCGCCGACCTCGTCGATCCTGCCGATCCGGGACGTGCTGGTGGAGCGCCGGATGTACATGGCGGTGTTCGCCCTGAGCCTGGTCGCGGTGGAGTTTCTTCGCCGGTGGAAGACGAATACGACGGCACTCGCCGTGCTGACCGCGGTAATTGCACTGGGCCTGATGGCGGTGACGTATCAACGGAATGAAGTTTGGGGATCGGCGCTAGCGCTGTGGGGCGACGCGGCGGCGAAATCGCCCAACAAGGCTCGACCGCATTTCCAACTGGCCTATGCCCACTACGAAAAAGGGCAGTGCGTAGAGGCGAGCCGCTTCTACGCACGGGCGGCTGAGTTACAACCACCGGACGACCAGCTTTATGTCGACTGGGCGCTGGCGCTGGATTGCGCGGGGCAATCGGCCCTAGCTTTGAGCCGCTTGGAAGACGCGAACAAGATCAAACCGACGGCCCACAACTACGCTTTGATGGGCATGATTCGGGGTAAGACGCGGCAGTACGACGAAGGGCTTGCGGCCCTGGCCGAGGCCGAAAAGCTGGATCCTCGTTTCGCCATGTTGTTTGCTTACCGGGCCAACATCTATCTCGCCCGCAGCGAATACGAGCAGGCGATCGCGTCGTTTAAACAGGCGCTGGTGATTGAACCCGAACTCGGGCCCGCCATCCAGGGCCTGCGCAACGCCACCAACGCCAAGGCCAAGTCTGATGCGAATCGGCGTTAACGCCCTGTTCCTAATCCCGGGCGAGGTGGGCGGCACGGAGATCTATCTTCGCAATCTGCTCGCCGCGTTTGCCGCCGAACCGGACGACCACGAGTACATCCTGTTCACCAATCGCGAAACGGGCTCGAGCCTGGCACCACCCGAAGACGCCCGCTTTCAATCGTGGCCCCAACCCATCGCCGGCCGCTTTCGACCCGGCCGGATCCTATGGGAGCAGTTGGTTATGTCGACCGGTGACTGCGACGTTCTGCTGAACCCGGGATTCACGTCGCCATACTTCGCCCGTTGTCCCCAATTGACGTGGCTCCACGATCTGCAGCACAAGCGCCATCCGGAATATTTTAAGTTTGCCGATTTGTTGGCGTGGCAGTTTTTGGTGTGGGCCTCCGCCTGCCGATCGACGGAACTGCTGACGCTCAGCGAAAGTTCACGGGAGGACATTTACCGCTTCTATGGAGTGCCGATGCACCGGATCCACATCGCCGCGCCGGGCGTCGGCGAAGTGTTCCCGGCCATTCACGCGCAGCGGAACGAACCCATCGTGCTGTGCGTTTCTACGCTACATCCGCACAAAGGAATTGAGACGTTGCTCGAAGCCTTCGCAATCTTCCGCGCGAGCCACCCCGAGTTCCGGTTGGTGCTGGCAGGTATGAAAGGCTTTCACACACAGGTCATCGAAGCTAAGGCGGGCGAGGGCGTCGAAATCACCGGTTGGCTAGACCGCGAGGACTTATACGACCTGTATCGCCGTGCCAGTCTGTTTGTGTTTCCGTCCACATTTGAAGGGTTCGGCATGCCGATTTTGGAGGCGATGGCCTCTGGCCTGCCGACCATTTGCACGAGCGCCCGGCCGATGTCGGACGTCAGCGGGGACGGGGCATTGCACTTCGAATCGGGCAACGCGGCGGATCTGGTTCGCCAAATGGATCGTGCGTTGACCGAGCCCGGGCTGATCGAAAAAGGAAAACGGCGCGCTGCCGAGTTTACATGGCAGCGCACCGCTCGAACCGTTCTCGACTTGGCTACCGCAGCAAATCTTCGAGCTGTATCTTTGCGTCGGTCTTCGCGTCGCGGTACTTGATGATGACCGGGGTGTAGATGGAAATGCCCCAGTCCTTGCCGGGCCCGCTCGTGACGGCTCGCGAACCGGCGACGACGACGGCACCGGCCGGGATAACCAGCGGCTCGTCATCAGTGGCTTTGATCACCGTGCCGTTAACCAAGTCATAGACCGGGGTGGAGCGGTTCAGGATGGTCCCGGTGCCGAGCACCGCCCGCGACTTGACCACCGTGCCTTCGTAGACGCCGCAGTTGCCGCCGCAAAGCACGTCGTCCTCAATGATCACCGGAAGGGCCCCCACGGGCTCCAGGACGCCGCCAATCTGCACCGCGGCCGAAAGATGCACTCGGGCCCCGATCTGGGCGCAGGAACCCACCAGGACGTGGGAATCGACCATCGTACCCTCGCCGACATAGGCTCCGACGTTGATATACATAGGGGGCATGCAGGTGACCGACCGACCGATGTAGCATCCGTCACGCACGCTGGATCCGCCGGGGACGATCCGGATGCCCGCATCAGCCGGGAACTGGCGCACGGGGTAGGTCGCCTTATCCATGAACGGCTGGCGCTGCGCGTCGATCGACATGTCAACGATGGAGCCGAGCCGGAAGCCAAGCAAAATGCCTTTCTTCACCCAGGCGTTCACGCTCCAGCCGGTGGCCGTGGATGGGTCCGGCGAAGCGCTGCGGATCTCGCCCGCGTTCAAGGCCGCCTTGAACTCGCCAAAGAGTTTCCAGTGTTCTTCCCGGTAGCCTCCGGCGGGCTTATTGTCAAACGCGTCTTCAATTCTTGCTTGCAAGGAACTCCTCCCAAATCGCATCTAATTTCGCCATCGTTGCGGCCAAGGGCGGGCACATGGGCAGCCGCCAAACGGGCTGTAGTAAGCCCATTTTCGCCATCAGGTACTTTACTGGAATCGGATTCGACTCAACAAAATTCGCATCCATTAAAGGCAGCCAATGGCGCTGCAACGCTCGCGCTCCGGCGTAGTCGCCTTCCCGCGCTTTCCGCGCCAACTCCGTCATTTCGCGGGGAATCTGGTTGGAAACCACCGAGATGATTCCTTTACCTCCGAGCGCCGTCAGCGGGATGGTGATCGCATCATCGCCACTCAAAACGTGGAAGGTTTCGGGCACTTCTTGCACCACCCTGGCCATCTGGCTGATGTTGCCGGAAGCTTCCTTCACCGCCACGATATTGTCGAAGGCGGCTAGCCGTTTGAGGGTCGCGGACTCGACATTTACGCCCGTGCGCCCGGCCACGCTGTAGATGACGATGGGCGTCTTAACGGCAGCGGCAATTGCGGCGTAGTGCTGGTACAGGCCTTCCTGCGTGGGACGGTTATAGTAAGGGGTCACCGACAGGAGCCCATCGACGCCCATGGCTTCGAGCTCCTTCGACAGGGCGATCACCTCGGCGGTGTTGTAGCCGCCCGCGCCGCCGATCACCGGGACCTTCCCCTTGGCTTCTTCGAGCGTAATCTCCACCACCCGCAGATGCTCTTGGTGCGTCAACGTCGGCGATTCACCGGTGGTGCCGCAGGGCACAAGAAAGTCAATGCCCTGGCGGAGTTGCCGCTGGACCAACGCGCGGAGCGTGGGTTCGTCCAGCGATTGATCCTGCTGAAAAGGGGTTACGATGGCGGTGCCACAACCGATAAACATGGGTCTTTACCTCGCTCCGAATAAAATTTCTGAAAACTCGTAGAAGCCTTTTTTGCCGACGATCCAGTTGGCGGCCTGCAGAGCGCCGCGGGCAAAGCCTTCGCGACTTCGTGCCGTATG
>CANNLB010000521.1 GCA_947505565.1 Acidobacteriota bacterium
GCCGAAGAGTACGCCGTAACGCTCAAGTCCATCGTCCCCGCGGCGTCGTATCACGCTGGCCTTTCCGCCGAGATCCGCGGCCGCGTCCAGACCGGCTTCCTCGACGGCCGCCTCGACGTCATCGTTGCAACGATCGCCTTCGGCATGGGCATCGATAAGCCCAACGTCCGAACCGTCATCCACACCGCCCTACCCAGCAGCTTAGAAGGTTACTACCAGGAAATCGGCCGCGCCGGCCGCGACGGTGCCCCCTCCCGAGCGGTCTTGATGCACTCCTACGCCGACCGCCACACACACGATTGGTTCCACGAACGCGACTACCCTGATATCAAGATTCTCGACAAAATCTACGCCGCCCTCAACGACGAACCCGAGCCGAAAGAGAATCTCCAAACCCGCTGCCGCATGGAGCAGGAGGGCTTCGATAAAGCGCTCGAAAAGCTCTGGATCCACGGCGGTGCGCTTGTTGATTTCGCCGAGAACGTAGGCAAAGGAAAGCCCGCTTGGCGAGAGCCCTACCAAGCCCAAATCGCCCAAAAACTAGCCCAACTCCAGAGCATGCTCCGCTTTGCCGACATCAGCCAGTGCCGCATGTCGGCGCTGGTATTGCACTTCGGCGACAAGGCCGGAGCAGCCGCCCCGTGCGAAATCTGCGACTTCTGTTCCCCGGAGACCTGTGAGGCCCAAGTCTTCCGCGAAGCCAGCGCCCGAGAGCTAGCCGTAGCCGCCGAAATCATCGCCGCGCTCAGGAAGTCTGACGGTCGTTCAACGGGCAAGCTCCACGCCGAACTCTGCACCGGCACCCCGGTCACCCGCGACGCCTTCGAGCAAATCTTAAGCGCGATGGCCCGTATCGGACTAGTCGAACTGAAGGAAGAGACCTTCCAAGCCGAGGGCCGAGAGATAGCGTTCCGGCGGGCTCTCCTCACATGGGAAGGCAGCCAAGCCAACCCCGACGATCTCGACCTCCTCATCAAGGACCGCCCCGAACGGACTGCGACCTCCCGCCCACGAGCCGCCGCCAAAAAATCCGCCAAGAAGTCCCGCTCCAAACCCGCCGCCGCCGAGAGCACGTTGGTCGAAGCCTTGAAGAAATGGCGCCTAGCGCAAGCGAAGAAGGAAGGCGTCCCCGCGTTCCGCATCTTAACCGACAAAGTCCTGGCCGAGATCGCCGACGACCTCCCCGCGACCCAGGACGAACTCTTACAAGTCTCCGGCCTGGGCCCCCGCACCGCCACGCGCTACGGAGCCCAAATCTTGAAGCTCGTCATCGCCGGAAATTAGCCCAACGCCACCTGAATCTCTTCAACATGCGCCGTCGGAGAAGGAACCGCTTGGCCAAGCAGGAGCATTCCTTCAACAGGAAACTCAATCGCTTCCCGAATCAGTTCCCGGGTTTCTGCCATCGCCGCTGCAGCCGCCACGTAGCCGGGTAAATCCGGAATATGAGCACGATAACCGGTTGCCGTCGGCTCGAAAGCAACGGTGTACGTGTTCATTTCAGTCCTGCCTGTTTCATCGCAGCTCGCTCTGTCTTTGTGTCGAAATCTGCCAAAGACTGACCCGCCAGCGTCACGAGCCCCGGCTTCAGTGGATGTTGATATTGGCGATGACTACCGCGGGTTCGAGCGAGTCGCCAAACGTCTGCCTCGATTGTTCTAATCGCGGCTTTGAACTTTAACCCTAGTGCCGGCAAATTTCAAAATAATCTCTCGGCCTGACTCAGTTCCCCTCACTCCTCCCGCGGCCGCCCCCGTAGCTTCTTCGCCTCCCCCTTCTCCGCCTTCGCCGTCAACCTCCTCACCTTCGACCCCAACGTCGGCTTACTCGCCCGTCTCTTCTTCGGAACCACCTCGGCCCGCGCCACCAAATCCTCCAACTTCCCCCGCGCCGCCGCCCGATTCGCCTCCTGCGTCCGATGCTCGCTCGCCGTAATCAACAACACCCCATCCTGCGTCATCCGATTCCCCGCCAGCACCCGCAACCGCGCCTTCACCGCCCCCGGCAACACCGCCGACCTTCCCACATCAAACCGCAGCTCCACCGCCGTCGACACCTTGTTGACGTTCTGCCCCCCCGGACCCGACGCCCTTACGAACGCCTCACTCAGTTCTGAACTCGGTATTTGAATCGCCACGACTACCTCCCAGCATAGCGGCAAGCTATCCTAACGGACGCATGGTCCGCATCATCGCTGTCTGCCTTGAAGGCTAGCGCTACCCGGAACCGTCCACTGGGCCGCCCGTCTCGGTGCCCATGTCGTCTTCCCTCCAGACTTCCACGAATCCGAAATGAAAAAACGGTCGACGAGAGTGAATGCCTAAGCCGCACCAATCGGGCCGGAACGTGTCTTGCCGACAATTGCGGCGACATTTGGGAGCAGTGTCTCGGCCATGGGCCACACCGCGACCGTGCCGGCACAAAAGATGATCAGGATACCGCCGATGGGTTCGGTTTCAGAGCGAGGCCGCACGAGTCACCGTGCCGGAGCCTTCTCAGCGGATTAGCGAAATCACGATCAGCAATCCAACGCTCGCATACACGATACGGTAGCGCACCTGAAGCCGCCGGATGTTCTGGTAGCTGAGACCAGCGCGCAGTGTCCGGAGCCACGAGCCCAAATAAACCGCATAGGCCACCCCGACTATCATCAACGGTTGGGGCACAATCCCTCGCACGGCCAGCACCACCAACCAAACATTGGCAATTGTAAACAGGGCGAAACCGGCGACGAAGCTGTTTAACTGGCCAAAGGTAACCGCATTGGTGAAGATCCCATTCCTCCGGTCGGCATCGTGGTCCCGAGCTTCGTGGGTCAAATGGCCTGCTGCGAACATTATGCCGAAGAAACAGCCGATCTCAAGACTCCTTCGGTCTACCGGGCAAAACACTGAATAACCGAGCAAAAAGTGCAGCAACCCTCCAATTAAGTGCAGCGCCGAACTGAGCAGCGGCACCCCCTTCATATGGGGCGCGGGAAAAGAATAGAGGGCGCTCAGGACGGCGATCGCCACCGCAATCAGCAACGTCGGCGAACCGAAATGGCTGAATAGAAGCAGGCTTATTCCGAGCAGCGCAATCCAAAGAAGGAAGAGTTCTGTTCCATTCACGCCGATTCTGGCGAACCGGTTGGAATCCCGCGAATCGCCGTCCATTCCCGACCAATCGTTGATCGCGAACACATGAGCGGTAAGACAAAAACTGCTCGCGAAAAAAAACGCGAGCGCCAAGGATTTTGCCCCTGTCAAATGGCCGATCGAGAATACGGCGCCGAGCATCGGCGTGCCTTGCAAAACCAGCACTTCGTCAAATCGAATGGAGGACAGCAGGCGGAGCAGCGCCCGCAATCGCCCCTCGCGGGTGGCTAACTCAACGCCGATTGACATTCTCAAAATAAAGTCGAAGCCAGAGGGCGTACCCGAAATCTTCCGACCAATAGAACCGAGGCGTCGAGGCACTAAAATCGTTGTGATAAAGGAGCGGCGGATTGCGATGCAGCGCCGAGAAATCGTCCTGAGCCAGCTTCTTCAGTAACTCCCCGACCTCGGCTGCAGTGGGCTTCCCGCCTACTCCGCCCCGCAGTCG
>CANNLB010000522.1 GCA_947505565.1 Acidobacteriota bacterium
GGGGGCGGGGGGGCGGCGGGTTTGGCGGTGGGGGTGGCGGAGAGGTTGTTTTTTTCGAGGAGGAAGGCGGTGACTTCGGTATAAGTTTCGGCGGGGAGGGAGCCACCGGCGCGGGGCGGCATTTGCCGGACGGCGGCGAGGAGGGCGGCGGGGGGCGCGGCGCTCCATTTGTGGAGGAAGGCGGCTCCGGCGAGGGGCGGGGCGGTGCCGTTCGTGAGGTCAGAGCCGTGGCAGGCGGCGCAGGCGGTCGAGTAGAGGGTGGCGCCGCGTTGGGCAAACGCCGTTGCGCCGCAGCCGAAGATTAGACCGACTAGCCTGAGGCTCTGCATGGAGGAAAGTATACAAGGGTCGGGGTTAACGACGGACGGGGAAGTCGGCGGACTCGGTGCGGACGGAGAGGAGGAGGGTCTCCATGCGGCTGACGATTTCGGGGAACTGTTTGGCTAGATCGGTGGTTTCGTTCACGTCTTGCGCGAGATCGTAGAGGGCGGGCTTGACGTACTTCCAGTTGCCGACGCGGAGGGCCTGTTGGAAACCGCCTTCGTGGAACTCCCAGTAGAAGTAATCATGGACCTTGGGCTTACCGCCGGTGAGGGCGGGGAGGATCGACAGGCCGTCGGTGTCTTTCGGGGCGGCTTGGTTCGTGAGTTCGGCGCAGGTGGCCATCATGTCCCAGAAGGCGAAGGGGTGATCCGAGACTTGGCCGGGCTTGATTTTGGCCGGCCAGCGGGCGAGGAAGGGGACGCGGATGCCGCCTTCGGTGAGGCTGCGCTTGGTGCCGCGTAGGGGGCCGGAAGATTCGAAATACTTGGGGTCGTGGCCGCCTTCCTGATGGGGGCCGTTATCGGAACTGAAGAAGACGAGGGTGTTGCTGTCGAGACCGAGTTGCTTGAGCTTGTCGAGGAGGCGGCCGATGTCGCGGTCGAGGCGGGTGATGGTGGCGGCGAATTTGCGTTCGAGGGGGGGCCAAGGCTCGCCGGAGTACGGCGCGTCTTCGGGGATTTCGATGCCGTCGCCCGAGTCGCGGCCGAGTTCGTTGTTGGCGTGGGGAATGGTGGAGGCGAAGTAGAGGAAGAAGGGCTTCGATTGATTCGCGTCGAGGAATTTAAGCGAACGGTCCAGGAAGAGATCGGGGGCGTACTGCTTCTTCTTGCCGCCCCAGTTGCCGGTGAGTTCGAGGGCATGGTCGCCGTCGAGGAGCATGTCGGGGTAGTACATGTGGGCCTGCAACTGGCTGAAGAAACCGAAGAACGTGTCCCAACCTTTCTTCGTGGGATAGCCGGGATAGCCGACGCCGCCGAGGCCCCACTTGCCGAACATGCCGGTGGTATAGCCGGCTTTCTTGAAGAGTTCGGGCAGCACGAAGTCGGACGGTCGTAGCAACATCTCATTGCGGCCGTTGCCGCGGATGCGGGTATGGCCGGTGTGATACCCGGTCATGAACGCAGAGCGGGAGGGGGCACAGACGGTACAGCCGGCGTAGGCTTGGGTGAAGCGGATGCCTTCGGCGGCGAGGCGGTCGAGGTTCGGAGTTTTGATCCGTTTTTGGCCGTAACAGCCGAGATCGCCGTAGCCGAGGTCGTCGGCCATGATGAAAACGACGTTCGGCGGGCGCTGCTGCGGAAAGAGGGAGTAGAGGAATTGGCGGCGGTTCTGTAAACTATTGCCCATGCTTGATTGGTCCATCATAGCCGTCTACTTCGTGATTGTGTTCGGGATTGGTTTTTACCATTCGCGGAAGGAGCGTAACGCTTCGGAGTATTTTTTGGCGGGAAACAACGTGGGTTGGTTCGCGGTGGGGGCGTCGCTGTTTGCGACGAACATATCGAGCGAACACTTCATTGGGCTAGCGGGGAGTGGGGCCTCGACGGGGCTGGCGGTGGGCTGCTATGAGTGGTCGGCTTCCATTTGCTTGCTGTTGCTCGGTTGGCTGTTTGTGCCGCACTACCTGCAGAGCAAAGTTTTCACGATGCCGGAGTTTTTGGAGAAGCGGTTCTCGCCGGGGTGCCGGTGGTATCTGACGGGGGTGTCGTTGTTCGCCTATGTGTTCACGAAGATTTCGGTGTCGCTATTTGCGGGCGGGATTTTGATTCGGGAGATTGTGGGTTGGGACTACATGACATCGGCGATTCTGCTGGTGGTGGCGACGGGGGTGTATACGATCTTCGGAGGGCTGGCGGCGGTGATCTACACGGACGTATTTCAGGCCGTGCTGCTGGTGGCGGGGGCGATTGTGCTGACTTGGATCGGGCTGAATGAGGTGGGGGGATTTGAAGCGCTGCGGACGGCGCTGCCGCCGGACTTCTTCCACATGGTGAAGCCGGCGAGCGACCCGAACTATCCGTGGGTGGGAACGATTTTCGGCACGCTGATTTTGGGGACCTGGTACTGGTGTACGGATCAAGTGATTGTGCAGAAGACGCTGTCGGCGCGGAACTTGCAGCAGGCGCGGTATGGGACGTTGTTCTGCGCGGCGCTGAAGATTTTGCCGGTGTTTATTCTGGTGCTGCCGGGCTTGATTGCGAAGGCGCTATGGCCGACCGAGGTGACGGGGGACAACGCGTATCCGCTGCTGGTGATGCGGTTGCTACCACCGGGGATTAAGGGGCTGATGGTTGCGGCGTTGCTGGCAGCGTTGATGAGTTCGCTTTCGAGCGTGTTTAATTCGTGCTCGACGCTGATGACGATGGACATTTACAAGCCCTGGAAGCCGGGGGCGACGGACCGGCAACTGGTGAATTTCGGACGTTGGTCGACGGTGGGGATCGTCGTGCTTTCGGTGGTTTGGATTCCGTTCATACGGAACTTGAACGACCAGGTTTATCAGTATTTGCAGAGCGTGCAGGCTTATGTGGGCGCGCCGATTGCGGCGACGTTTTTGACGGGGATTTTGTGGAAGGGGGCGACGCCGCGGGCGGCGATTACGACGCTGATTGTGGGCGGGGTGATTGGCGGGGGACGATTCCTGATGGACGTGTTACGGAACGCCTTCAAGATGGACTTGGGGCCGTTGAATGATGTGGTTTCGATCAGCTTTTTGAACTTCAGCTTGGGTGTGTTTGGGTTGTGCGTGCTGCTGATGGTGGTGGTTTCGAAGGGGTCGGCGGTGAAGCAAGGGGTGGAGGAGTTGACGATGGAATTTTCGGCCTTGCGGGGGACGCGGATGGAGGTGATGGCGACGGTGGCGATCCTGGTGGCGGTGGGTGGATTGTGGGTTCACTTTTCTTGATAGAGTGTCAGGCGATATGAGTATATTTTCACGACGGAATTGGCTGGGCGCGGCCGGGTTGACGACGCTGTTCCAGGAGAACCCGGC
This sequence comes from Acidobacteriota bacterium, assembly GCA_947505565.1. GTDB lineage: Bacteria > Acidobacteriota > Terriglobia > Bryobacterales > Bryobacteraceae. The sequence continues at coordinate 3,317 of CANNLB010000522.1, forward strand.
TTTGGCGCAGAACGCGCCGATTGCGGCCAAAGACAAGCTTCGGATCACGAAGCTGGAAACGATTCTGGTAAAGCCGCGTTGGCTGTTTTTGAAGATCCATACGAACGCGGGGATTATCGGGTTGGGCGAGCCGGTGGTGGAAGGCCGGGCGCTGACGTGCCGGACCGCGATTGAGGAGAGTGCTCCGTACCTTGTCGGCAAGGATCCGCGGGCGGTGACGCACCACTGGCAGGCGATTTATCGTCACGCGTTTTATCGCGGCGGAC
>CANNLB010000523.1 GCA_947505565.1 Acidobacteriota bacterium
GGGAGTTGTGTTGGTGGGAGCTCGTGAGATGAAGGACACGACCCTCAAGAACTTAAAGGATGTCCGGGCCTATACCCAGCTCACGGTACTCGGCTCGATTCCTCTGCTGGAAGAAGATCTGGTGGTCAAGCGGAGAAAGCGATTGACCCTGCTGGCATGGTCTACGGCGATTCTGATCGGCACGGTTGTCATGGGCGGATCTTTCTACTACTACATCGCGAGCAAGCCGTAACAGGATAGAGGACGGGAAACTAAGATCATGAGCAGAGTTCACGACGCATTACGCCGCGCCGAACGCGCGGGAACATTTCAGCCGACCGGAGTGGCACCGCCTCCTTCGACGATGGTGCCCGCCTATGCGCAGCAGGCGATGCAGAGCGCGGCGGCGATGGTCAATGATCCGGTCAATCTGCAAGGATTGCTCGAAAAGATTGAGGAAATTCCGTTTCGTCCGCTAGCCGATGCCCATTTGATTGATCCGACTCGACCGAGCGAACCGCCGAGCGAGGAGTTCCGTACGTTACGGACGCGGCTCAATCATATGCAGACCTTGAGTCCGATTCACTCGATTGTGGTGACGTCGCCTTCGCCGGCGGAAGGGAAGTCGTTTACGGCGGTGAACCTAGCGCTGGCGCAATCGCATTTGGCCGGGAACCTTGCCCTGCTCGGTGATTTCGACTTCCGGCGACCGATTGTCCATACCCTGTTTCAGGTTGACCGCAGCCCCGGCATAACGGATTTTCTGCTTGGCCGAGCCGAGCTTCATGAAATCATCAAGAAGATTGCCGGTACGAACCTGTACATCATGCCCGCGGGCGAGGCGGTTCTCAACCCTCTTGAACTTCTCAATTTGCGAGAGGTGAAGAGCATGGTGGATCGGTTGCCCTCGGTGTTTAACTGGGTGATCCTGGATACTCCTCCGCTGCTGTTCGCGGCCGATGCCAACCTGTTGTCGACGATGTGCCACGGCACTCTTTTGGTCGTGCGGATTGGAACGACGACGATCGATTCGGTGACCCGGGCGATGCAGTCACTGTGTGAAAACAACGTGTTGGGGATTTCCGTGAACGGGGCAAGAAGGGGCGAACTTTACAGCCGCTACGCGTACTACCACTCGTATTACGACTCCGCCGAGGCGAAGGCTCGCGAGGATGGGGAAGCCGACGCGGAAGCGATGCGCGTGGCCGGACCGCCGCGAGAAAAGCCCGTATAGCCTAAGACGGACGGCGCAGACAAAGGGCGCTGTTCTTGCTTCCGAAAGCGATACAGTTGGCGACTGCGGTTTCGATGACGAGGTTTCGGCTCACCCCGGGTACGTAGTCGAGATCGCAGTCCGGATCGTTCTGCTCGATATTGATGGTAGGCGGTACTATGCCGTCCCGCATCGCGAGGAGACAAACGGCAACTCCGGCCGCGCCGCTGGCCCCTTGGGGGTGCCCGATCATGCTCTTGACGGACGACCCGCAGAGGCGGTAGGCGTGGTCCCCGAAGGCGAGTCGAACGGCTCTAGACTCGATGCGGTCGTTCAACGGCGTTGAGGTGCCGTGGTATTGCACATACTGGACGCCCTCCGGTGCCACCCCAGCCTCTGCCAGAGCCATCCGCATCGTGCGGGCTGGTTCCTCGCCGCATTCTTCGAGCCGAACGCGGTGGTAGGCCTCGCAGGTAGATCCGTAGCCGCCGATCTCTCCAAGGATGGTAGCGCCACGAGCGATGGCGCGCTCGCGGTCTTCAAGGACAAACATCCACGCTCCTTCGCCGACCACAAAACCGTCACGGTCGCCGGAAAACGGGCGGGAGCCGCGGGTTGGTTCGTGGTTCCAGCTTTGGGTCATGATGCGCATGAGTTGAAAGCCACGGTGGATCAGAGGCGCGAGAGGGGAGTCGACTCCCCCGGCGAGCATGCAGTCGATCATGCCGCACTGGATTTGTCGGTAGGCGTAGCCGATGGCGTCGGTAGAGGAGGTGCAACCGGTGGAGATGACATGGGACATACCGCGCAGTCCGAAGTACATGGAGACTTCGCTGGCGAGGGTGCCGATCGTCGAGGTCGGGATGACGTAGACGCTGCACTGTTTGTGTTCGCCGGCGAACCAGTGTCGATACTGTTGTTCGGTCCACTCCTGGCTACCGCCGCCTGACCCCAGCACGATGCCGATGCCGCGGAGTTCGTCCATGGTCATCGCATCCGTTTTCAGCCCGGCGTGGGTGAGCGCCTCGCCGGCGGCGGCGCGAGCGAGCGGCGTCACACGCGAGATGTGGGGGCGTTCCTTGGGATCGGTCCACGAATTCTCGTCAAAGTCGGTGATCTCGCCCGCAATCTGCACCGGGAAAGCACTGGGGTCGAAACGAGTGATTCGCTTGACCCCGCTGCGGCCCTCCCGGCAGGATTGCCAGAACTGTTCCCGTCCGATTCCGTTCGGGCTCAAAGCCCCAATCCCTGTGATGACCACCCGCCTAGCTTGCACCCTGTTAGTATATGAAGTTTGCATGGAGACTATTCCCCCGCTGCTTCCGCCCCTTCCGGATGAGGCTCCCGCTCCACCTCCGTTTGTGGTAGTGCCGCCTCCTCCGCCGGTGTCGGCGACCCTGGCGCTGGTTTTGGCGCCAGCCCCACCCCCGGTCCCGGTCGAGCAGACCCATCTGCTGTTCGCGGGTCTCGAAACAGGCGTTTTAGGGGCTGGTTTGATGTTGGTTTGGTTTGCGCTCGACTCGCTGGTGGAACGACAACATTGGTGGGCGATTCTGAATTTGTGGGGATCGGCGATTTACGGAAACGTCGTTTTTCGGATGACTTTGGGGAAAGCTAGTCTGGCGGGCGCCGCCCTCCACCTTTTCCTGGGTGGTGTGGCCGGTGCGGCGGTCGCTTTGCTGATTGGGCGGATCCGCCGCTTTGCCCTGGTTCTGATGGCCTCCATGGTGGCGGGGTTCGTTTGGTATTGGATCCTGCAGAACGGAATCTTGCGAACTCTCAATCCGCTCATCCCGCGCATGACACCGCAACCAGCGACCATCCTGGCCCATCTGCTCTTTGCCTCGGTGTTGACTCGGATCCCAGGCCGCGGCAACCGCTTGGCGGCGGCCTGGGATCGGTTTGATCGTTCTTTAGCCGACGAGGGCGGGCACGGGGAGTAATTCCGCAATCGACTCTACGATGGTGGTGGGGTGATAGGGGTAGTCGGCCAGATGCGCCCTTTCGGTCGACCCGGTGAGCACGAGGACCGAGCGGAAACCGAGGTCGGTTGCCCCGCGAATATCGGTTTCCATGGTGTCTCCGATCATGGTGATTTCGTCGGTGGCCAACCCCATGCGTTTGCGAGCGGCGCGCATCATGAAGGGGTTCGGTTTACCAACATGGTAGGCCTTCTTCCCGGACGCTGCTTCGAGTAGAGCGACGATAGCGCCGCAGCCGGGGCGGGGGCCCTCGTCAGTGGGGCACCATGTATCGGCGTTGGTGGAGATGAGTCCGGCACCGGAAGCGATGCACCGATGGGCTACTTCACACATTTCGTAGGTTAACGTCCGCCCCTCGCCGACGACGACAAAGTCGGGCTGGCTGCGGGTGATGGCG
>CANNLB010000524.1 GCA_947505565.1 Acidobacteriota bacterium
AATGTGTGGGGCCGACCGGCGAACTTTTCACCGCGCAGCACTGGGGCGAAGGAGGTGCCGTCGACGGTGGTCGGCTTGGGCAGGCCGGCTAGGTCGCAGAGGGTGGGGAAGACGTCGTACAGGTAAACGGCGGCGGCGCTGCGCTGGTTCTGTTTGATCCCGGGGCCGGCGACGATGAGAGGGACTCGAATCGAGTGGTCGTAGAGGTTTTGCTTGCCGAGGAGGCCGTGCTGACCGAGGGCGAGTCCGTTGTCACCGGCGAAGACGACGATCGTGTTAGCGGCTTGGCCGGAGCGGTCGAGCGCGTCGAGAATACGGCCGATTTGCCCATCGAGGTGAGAGATGAGGGCGTAGTAATCGGCAATCTCTTTTTTGACGGCCTGCGGGGTGCGGGGCCAGGGGAGGAGGGCTTCGTCACGGATTTTGAGTTCGCCGTTGTCGAAGGGGTGCTGGGGCAGGAAGTTGGCGGGAAGCTGGATCTGGTCGACCGGATACTTGGCGAGCCACTCGGGCGGCGCTTGGCGGGGGTCGTGCGGAGCCGTGAAGGCGACGTAGGCGCAGAATGGCTTCGTTTTGTCGCGGGTTTGGAGGAAGCCGATGAGGGCGTCGGCGAAGAGTTCGCTGGAGGACTTCTTCGGGAACTTTTGGGCTTCGTTCGGGGGGTATTTTGCGGATGGGTTGTAGTCGAAGACGGGAGTGCCGTAGTGGTCGTTCATGCCGCCGAACATGACGGGGCCGCCGGCGGTGAACGCTTCGTGAAAGAGCTTGGGGCCGTTGTGCCACTTTCCGACGCCGAAGTTGGAGTAGCCGTTTTTGGTGAAATGGGCGGGCCATAGATGGTAGTCGCGTTTGCCGGCGAAGGCGCTGGTGGCGTGGTAGAGTGACTGGCCGGTCATAAGCATAGCGCGGGAGGGAACGCATACCGCCCCTTGGTTGCCGCCCATGATACGGGCGTGGGTAAAAGCGACGCCGCGGGCGCAGAGACGGTCAAGATTGGGGGTCTGGATGGCGCGGTTGCCGAGGGCGTGGATGGTGTCGAAGCGCTGGTCGTCCGAGAACAGGACGATCACATTGCGGCGAGACGGCGCAGGCGCGGCGAGGGCGAGGAGAAAGTTGCGGCGGTTCATCTGAACCGTTACTGTAGCAGGGAATGCTAACCGGGAAAACTGTTCGTTTGGAGCCGCTTGGTTTGATTCATGGACCAGAGTTGTGCGCGATTGGATTTGAGCCTTCGCTGTGGGAGGTGGGGTTGGAGCAGATCACGACTCCCGACGAGATGAACGGCTACATTGACCGAGCAATGACGGATCCGAAGGCCCGAGCGTTCGCGGTGCGCCACTTGGCGACGAACCGGTTGGCGGGTTCGACGCGGTACATGAATATGGAGTTGGGGCACAAACGCCTGGAGATTGGCTCCACCTGGTACGGATTGGAGTTTCAGCGGACTGGGGTGAACACGGAGTGCAAATATCTACTGCTGGGCCATGCGTTCGAGGAGTCGGGGGTGAACCGGGTCGAGTTAAAGACGGATCGGCTGAATGAGCGGTCCCAGCGGGCGATGTTGCGGCTGGGGGCGAAGGAGGAAGGAACGTTGCGGCGGCACATGGTTACGGCACGTGGTCGAGTGCGGGATACGGTTTATTTCTCGATTCTTCGCGAGGAGTGGCCGGAGGTGAAAGCGCGCCTGGAAGGGATGATGGCGCGGTGACGGCGGCTGAGTTCCTCCAGATTGTCAACACAAGGGCGTTCTTGGGTTGTGGTGCCGCTTTGGTGTTGCACCGTGCCGATGGCGCGGAGCCTGGTGCTGGGACTCTGTCTCTGCTACTTGGTGGCGTTGGGGTTGCACCGGGGCGAGGGAGAGGGCGGGTTCGACACTCTGGACAACGTCGCAAGACTGTTCGAGCAGCCTTGGGTGCTCGTGGGGGACTGGGTACATTAGTTAGCGTGTGACCTGTTTTGCTGGTCGTGGATTGTGGCGGAGGGGCGAAGGCGAGGTTTTGCTGTACGACCTGACCAGCAGTTACTTCGAAGGCGAAATGGAGCCCAACCCGAAGGCCAAACAAGGTTACAGCCGCGACGGACGGCCCGATGGTTTGCAGGTGGTGATCGCGCAGGTTGTCACGACGGATGGGTTTCCGTTGGCGGATGAAGTTATGAACGGCAACACGATCGATTCGACCACGCTGAGCGGATTTTGGGACAAAATCGAGAGCACCTACGGCAAAGCCAAGCGGATGTAGGTGATGGATCGCGGGATTCCCCCCGAGGTGATGCTGGCCGAAATACGGGCCCCTAGCCGCCAGATATCGTACCTGGTCGTGACGCCGAAGAGCCCGATTAGTGAGCACGAGAAGCTTTGGTTGGAGTTGCCTTGGCAGAAGGCCGAACCCCTTTCCGGCTCCGTCGTTTCTGCCTCCGCTGCGCTCCGGAGCCTCGGCATCCCCGGGAAATTTACCACCTCTGCTCGAGTCGACTTGACCAGATCACAAACTGATCATGCCGGATAGGGCTAATATGGGTAGTTTTGTGCAGGGCTACAATCCGCAGGCGGCCGTGGACAGCCAGACGCAGGTGATATTGTGGCGGCGGAGATAGCGCAGCAGACCAATGATAGCCGGCAACTGGTCCCGGTGATCCAGCAGGTGGTGGCCAACGTCGGTTCAAAGCCGATTGCAGCGAGTGCGGATGCTGGTTATTGGAGCGCGGCGAACGTGACCGATGAGAGTGTAACCGGAGTGGATCGGTACATTGCAACGGGACGCCAAAGGCACGGAGAGAAGGTGGAGACGGTTTCGGGGCCGCCGCCGGAAGGTGCGTCGCCGCGCGAGTTAATGGCGCACAAGCTGGGGACTGCAGCGGGACGGTCGATTTATAAAACGCGGAAGGCGATAGTGGAACCGGTCTTTGGCCAGATCAAGGAGCGGCGAGGATTCCGTCGGTTTAGCTTCTGGGGACTGGGCTATGTGGGCCAAGAGTGGAAGCTCTTCCGTTCGGGGTGGTCGCCGCAAACGGTCTGGGCGAGTTAGAAACGAGCGCCGCCGGACCGTCTGTGGAGATTTTGACACGAATAGGAGCGGGTGATCGGCTCAAAAGGAGAACCGACGGCATCTGCTTTTATAAGCTGTTATCGAAACGGACTCCGCACCCCAAGCGAACGGAGTCTGCCTGTAAAACAATCACGAGTGGTGCCGGCCGGGGGGGGCGCCTGGTGGCAGAGTCGGGCGGAAGGGCTTATTTCCGACAGACTCCTAGGCGATCATGAGGCCGACCCGGTAGAAGGATTGAAGTGCGGTGGCGATGAGGGTGGGCGTGGTGCCGTTGAGGAGCGGGGCGAGGGCGGAGGCGGGGCGGGTGCCGTCGAGGAGGGCGATTAGCTTGGGGGAGAAATCGTCGTCGAAGCGGACTTGGGTGTGGAGCATGGTGGTGAAGAGCGTTCCAGAGGCTGCTTGGAGACGGGCTAGTGGATTGGCGGTGGGGTTAGTTTTGGTTTGCGACGCCACGGGCGGGTCGGTGTGGCGGAGGAAAAGAAGATTGTTGACGGCTAGGGAGATGAGTTGATC
>CANNLB010000525.1 GCA_947505565.1 Acidobacteriota bacterium
CTGAACCCACTTCAAGTTTTTGCCGGCGCGAATGTCTTCCGGACGGGGAGTCCCGATCAACGCATCGGCATCGACGATTTCTTTCGCCATGTTCTCCCGCGTGACCATCACGACCTTCACCTTGTCCGAGGCAGTCTGCACCTCGCGAGCCACTTCGGCATCACCCATCACGAGAATCTTTTTCTGTTGGGCCGACAGTAAGGCCGCGCCAACCAGGAGCAATATCGAAAAACGGATCATGGCGGAAATTGTATCGCAAGAATGCGGCCGGGCATTGCATCGCACGAACTCGATAGAATAGTGGCGTCATATGCCACTCCGTAGCTATACCATCACCCAAGGCCGCGATCGCGCGCCTGCGCGTTCCATGCTCAAAGCCATCGGCTTCACCGACGAAGATCTCCGTAAGCCGATCATTGGGATTGCCAACACCTGGATCGAGACCATGCCGTGCAACTACAATTTGCGCGCATTGGCCGAAAAAGTGAAGGAAGGCGTGCGCGCCGCCGGTGGTACGCCCATGGAGTTCAACACCATCGCGATCAGCGACGGCGTGACCATGGGCACCGAAGGTATGAAAGCCTCCCTCGTCAGCCGCGACCTCATCGCCGACTCGATCGAACTCACCGGTCGCGGCTACATGTTCGACGGCATGGTCGCCCTCGTCGCGTGCGATAAGACCATCCCCGGCGCCGCCATGGGCCTGCTTCGTTTGAACATTCCCAGCGTCGTGCTCTACGGCGGGTCCATCATGCCGGGCAAACTCGGCGACCGGCTCCTCTCTATTCAAGACGTCTTTGAAGCCGTCGGTGCCAATGCGGCCGGCCGCATCACCGACGCCGAACTCAAGTCCATCGAAGATCACGCCTGCCCCGGGGCCGGCGCCTGCGGCGGCCAGTTCACGGCCAACACTATGGCCACGGTTATGGAGATCATGGGCCTCGCGCCTATGTTCACGGCCAGCGTCCCCCAAGTTGACCCCCGTAAAGACGATGTCTCTATCTACTGCGGCAAGGTCGTCATGGAAGCGGTCAAGAACGATCTCAAGCCCCGCGACATCTGCACGCGCGCTGCCTTCGAAAACGCAATCGCCTCGGTCGCCGCCAGCGGTGGCTCCACCAACGCCGTGCTTCATCTGCTCGCCATGGCCAAGGATGCCGGCATCGAACTCGACATCGACGACTTCCAGACCATCAGCCAGCGTACCCCGCTCTACCTCGATATCAAACCCGCCGGCAGGTACTTTGCCGCCGACGTCGATGCGGCCGGTGGTATCCCTCTGATCGCCAAACGCCTCGTCGACGGTGGTTATGCCGATGGGACCGCCATGACCATCACCGGCAAGACGATCAACGAGGAACTGGTCGCCGTCCGCGAAACTCCGGGCCAGCAGGTGATACTTCCCCTTGATGCCCCCCTCAAGAAATCCGGCGGCTTGCTGATCCTGAAAGGCACCCTTGCACCCGAAGGCTCCGTGCTGAAGGTCACCGGCATCGCCAAGAAGAGCCACCGCGGCCCCGCTCGCTGCTTCAACCGCGAAGAAGACGCGATGACGGCCGTCCAAGCCGGAAAAGTTGTCGCTGGCGACGTCGTCGTCATCCGTTATGAAGGGCCCAAGGGGGGACCGGGCATGCGCGAAATGCTCGGTGTCACCGGAGCAATCGTCGGGGCCGGTCTCGGCGACGAAGTCGTGTTGCTCACCGACGGTCGTTTCAGCGGAGCCACCCGCGGCTTCATGATCGGCCACGTCGCCCCGGAAGCGGTCGACCACGGGCCCATCGCGATCGTCGAAGACGGTGACATGATCGCGATCGATCTCGAAAAATCGACCATCGATCTCGAAGTCTCACCCGAAACGATCGAAGCCCGGTTCTCCACCTGGACTAAGCCAGAGTGGAAATACAAGAGCGGCGTTTTCGCTAAATACATCGCCTTGGTCGGCTCGGCCGCCAAGGGTGCCGTGACCAGCCACTTCGAATAAATACGAAACGGCCCCGGAAGAACAAGTCGAAAACTTGTCCAACCGGGGCCGTTTCGCTCTACTTGCGGAAGAAGTTTAGAGGTGTTCGTCCAGCATCTTGGCGATCTCGCTTTTTGATACCGCGCCCACTTTCTGGGCCACTACTTGGCCGCCCTTGAACAAAATCAGAGCCGGAATCCCGCGGATGCCGTAACGCATTGTCGCGTTTCCATTCTCGTCAACGTTTAGCTTGCCGACGGTCACACGACCTTCGTAGTCCGTCGCCACCGCGTCGATCGTCGGGGCCAACATCCGGCATGGGCCACACCACTCGGCCCAAAAATCCACCAGAACCGGTTTGTCAGAATTCAGCACCTCGGTGTCCCATGCACCGTCGGTGAGCGTAAGTGTGTTAAGTCCTGCCATTGCTATTCTCCAAAACTATTGATGTTTCGACCCGGGAAAAGATTCAATGCGTCAATAAATGCGCATAAATATCCTGGTACGCCTTCGCCGATTGATCCCAGGAAAAATCTTTCGCCATGCCCCGCTTCATTCGATCCTGCCAAGCATCACGATCAAACCAGGCTCGAATTGCGTACCTCACGGTCTCCAGTAAAGCGACGGGCGAATACTCGTAAAACTTGAACCCAGTACCTTCATCGATCGTATCATCCAACCCACCCGTCGCGCGAACGATCGGCGGCGTGCCGTACTTCAAGCTGTAAATCTGGTTCAAACCGCACGGTTCATACCGGCTCGGCATCAGAAACATGTCCGCGCCCGCTTCAATCCGATGCGCCATCTCATTCGAAAAACCGATCCAGTTGGCAAACTTGTCCGGCCGCCAAGTCGTTAGGTTCCGAAACAGGTTTTCCCAATGCGGGTTGCCGGAACCGAGCGCAATCAAGGTCATCGGCTCATCCGCCAGCACGCCGGCAATCTGTTCGATCAGGTCGAACCCCTTCTGCTCGGCAAATCGTGAAACAATCCCGATCAACGGCCGGTCCATCGCTTCCGGCGGCAGGCCGAAGTACTCTATTAAATTCCGTTTGCAAGCCAGTTTGCCACTCAAGTCCTCCGGCGAATAGTTCGCGGGCAGGAATCGGTCCGTCGCCGGATCCCAATCGCGATAATCGACCCCATTCAGAATGCCCGTCAAGCTCCCACTTCGCGCCCGCAACAGGCCGTCCAACCCGAAACCATACTCCGGCGTCTGAATCTCACGGCCATAGGTCGGGCTCACTGTCGTCAGCCAGTCGCTCGCCACCAGCCCCCCCTTCAGCAAATTGACCTGCCCGTGAAACTCCAGCTCACCCGGGTTGAACAACCGCTGTTCCAACCCCAATTCGCCCATCGCTTGGGGCCCGAACTGCCCTTGGTAACCGAGGTTGTGAATCGTCAACAGAGTCCGCGCCCGCATCAAGCACGGATCGCCGCTAAACCAACTCTTCTGGTAGACCGGCAACAACGCCGCCTGCCAGTCATGCACGTGAAAAATGTCTGGGGCTTCACTTTCGCGCGCAATCGCCAGCGCCGCCAAACACAGTACTCCGTAGCGAATATGGTTGTCGGCCCAATCCTTCCCGCCGGAGCCATA
>CANNLB010000526.1 GCA_947505565.1 Acidobacteriota bacterium
CTGCATCGTCTTTTGCGCGGCGGCGGCGCGGGCGACAGGCAGTTCGGCTTCGGGGTGAAAGGCCCCTTGGTTACCGATCGGGGCCAGGAGAATCGGGGTTTCATGGCGGGCACCGAAGAGGGTGACCGAGAGGTCGACTTTGGAGATATCGATGAGACGGCGGGGGCGGAGTTGGTAGCGATCGTAACCGGTACGATTGGCGCGGAGGGTCGCGTCATCGACGACGCCGGTTTGCAGGTAGCCGAAGTGAGCTGGGGGGAGGGTCTGGCGGGCGGCGAGTTCAAAGTCAAAGACATTGATGGCCTCGTCGGGTTTGGTGATGATGGGGGTTGGTTGGGGGTAGAGCGGACTGGCAGCGAGGAATTGAAAGAAAGCCCGGCGAGCGAAAGTGTCCATGGAGAGTGAGTATATCGGATTACAGTGGACGGGATGAGGCAGTAGCGGGGTTAGGAGGCGGGTTTTTGGCACGGCCCTTCGATTGCTGAAGAATTGGAATAGAACCAACAACGATGGACGAACAACGGCTAGCGCGGATTGCGCAACGGGTCGATGAAATCTACTTGTCGCGGGCGGGCATGGACCAGCACGGCTCAGCGGAAGAGGACTGGCGGCAAGCGGAGGAGGAACTCAGCACGGACCGGGTGAACAGCCCGGTGAGTACGGAACCAGATCCGGATTGATGCCTTTGCGGATGAGGACGCCCCAATCGACGAGCTTGTCACGCTCCAGATTAAAGTGGGAGCAACGATCAAGAAAGTGGGCGACGGCTTTACGTTCGCCAAGGTCGACCAAGGCGCGGGCCAATTCCATCGGGATGGGGCCGTGGGTTAAGCGGTCCGAGCCCGGGTTGTTAGTAGAAGCGTAGAGTTCGGCGACCGCTGTTTTGGTATCCCCCTTCTGGATGGCGATTTTACCAAGGGTTTGGTGGGCGAGGAAGATGGCATCGCCATAGCGGGGATGGCCGGCGAAACGCTGGAGGAGTTTGATGAGCGCTGCGGCGTGGGCGGCAGCTTGATCGGGTTGGTTGGCAGCGTAGGCGCGGCGGAGGGCTTCGGGGAGGGCGAGAAAGCGGTCGGCGTCGGCGGGGCTTGCGAGGAGATCCGCCAGAGGACGAGCGGCCAGAGCGAGGCGTTCGGCGTCGGCCGCGGCCTTGGCTTTGGGGGGGAGGGGTTGGGGCTGGTAGGGTTGGCGGGCGGCGAGTTCGGCCATGGTCGGTTGACCTTTGGCGGGGGGGCCGTCGGTGCAGGCAGCGAGGGCGAGGAGTAAGGCGAGGAGGACGAATCGAGTTTGGACCATGGTCGAATGACTATGGCCTAATTTAACCATGGAAGAGATTGCGATTTCTAAGTTCAAAGCGACGTGCCTAGCGGTGCTTGAACAGGTGCGGCTGACTGGGAAGCCGGTGGCGGAGGTTGCCCCACCGGCGGAACGGAAGAGCAAGAAGCGAGTCCTGGGGGGGATGCCGGGACGAATTGTGGGGGAACTGAAGGAATCACTCTTTACGGCGGAAGACACCGCTCGATGGGGCGAAGACAGGACCCGCTAATGGCCGGGTTTCTAATGGACACGCATATTTGGCTTTGGATGTCGACTACGCCGCAGCGGCTCGGTCGAGTGGTGAGACGGCGGTTGGAGAATCCGCGTGCAGAGTTGTGGGTTTCGCCGGTAAGTATCCTTGAGGCCCAGGCCGCCTACCGCCGAGGGAGGTTGCGCGAGATCGACAACTTCACTTCGTGGGTCTCCGATTCGTTGAGCCGATTTCAAATCCGATCGGCTGACATGACGCGGGACGTAACCATGTAAGGCCACACTTTTTCGCCGCCACACGGAGATCCAGCGGACCATATGTTGGTGGCTACGGCGCGGGCTTACGGCTTGGTGCTGGTGACCGACGATGAGCGAATCATCGAGAGCCAAGCCGTATCGATACTCGCCAACGGCTAGAACTGCAGGTTCAGGCCGAGTTTCAGGAAGCGGGGCAGGTTCCCCTGGACCGGGTTGAGGCGGCCGAACGAAGCGTTGGTAACGTCCACCGAAGCGATGCCAGTGAACCATGGACGGTTCAGGGCGTTCACGGCTTCGAAGCGGAACTGCGCTTTGACGCGCTCATGAATGGGGAAGTACTTCGAGATGGACGCGTCCCAGTTCTGGTAGCCAGGGACACGGACGTCGCCGAAGCGCAGGGGAAAGTCGCGCAGGGTGAAGGGCTCCTGGGCAGAGACACGGCGACCGGAGGCATTGTTCCACAAGTCGGTATTGAACCAGCGACCCATGGTGGGGCTATCGAGTTGCGCGCTGCCGCTGCCGACCTGTCCAGCGTTGGGATACTGAATATTCCAGCCCTTCATGTAGGTGACGTTGGCGTTGAGTTCCCAGCCGCCGATGAAAAAGTTGCCCACGCTGTTGATGTTGTTCGCAAGGCGCTTACCTTTGCCGAAGGGGAGTTCCCATACGCCGGCCAGGTTGAACTTGCGCGGAATATCGATCTGATCAGCCGAAAGCTTCGCCAGAGGAGAGCTCCCGGGGTCGGCGAGGTTGAAATCCTGGGCGTTCAGAAAGTTAACTTTCTCCAGCGTCTTGGCCCCGGTGTAGCTGGCCAGGAAGGTGAGCCCGCCCGAGAAGCGCTTGGTCGCCTTGATCTGGATCGCGTCATAGCGCTGGCTACCGATGGGCAGGTTAGCCACGGCTAACGGGCTGAATTGCGGGAAGGTGAAGAGCAGATTCTGGCGGGCGATGGTGGCACCGTTCAGCGCTGCGTTGTTCGGGACGAGACCTCGCATCGGGTTGGGAATCTGCGCGTTGTAGTAGGCGTTGTCGATCCCGCCGGCAGCGGTGCGGCGATTGAGTTCGTTGGTCGGAACGAAGTTCGCATTAGTCGACAGAGGCAGCTTGCGAGTCTGGTTGCCGACGTAGGCCGCTTCAATCAGCACGCCGCCGGGGAGTTCCCGCTGAATATCGAACGAGTACTGATGCGAGAACGGCAGGGGCCGCTGCTGCCAATTCACGGTGAGGCCTTGGCCGATGAAACTGGCCGCACCGTCACCAGCGCCCACGGCGCTGAGCAGACGTCCGCCGACTTGGTTGGAGAAGGCGTTCGCAAGATTGACGGCCGGGGTGAGAGTATCCACGGTTGTCACGGCGTTCGTGCGTTGGCTGAAGCCCTGGTTCACGCCAGTGGCGTTTTGACCGAGTACGTAGAGGCCATAACCGCCGCGGACGACCGTTTTCTCGCCGATGCGGTAAGCGAAGCCGGCGCGGGGAGCGAAGTTGTTTTTGTCCGAGGCGAAGGAGCCCCGGGGCGCCCCGCCGACGTTGGCAAAGCGGACGGTCCCTTTCAGATTGAGCCCGGCGGCCTGGGCGGCGATGGGGCTGGCGGCGTTGAAGTCCATCGACTGCACCATGCGGTCGTAACGTTCGGTCATGGGCGATTCGTAGTCCCAACGCAGGCCGAGATTCAGGGTCAGGCGGTTGGAAACCTTCCAATCGTCCTGGAAGAAGCCGGCGTAAAAGAAGTGAACGAAGGCGGGGTCGATGTTGCGATCGACAAATCCGGAGG
>CANNLB010000527.1 GCA_947505565.1 Acidobacteriota bacterium
CGAACAGACGACCGGTATCGGCACCGAACTCGTCCATCATCGTATCCGCGCTGATCACGTTGCCCTTGTTCTTCGACATCTTCGAGCCGTCTTTGATCACCATGCCCTGCGTGAACAAACGGGCCGCCGGCTCATCGTTCGAAATCAGGCCGAGGTCGCGCATCATCTTCGTCCAAAACCGCGAGTAGATCAGATGCAGAATCGCGTGCTCAACTCCGCCAATGTACTGATCGATCGGGAACCAGTATTTGATCGCTTCCGAGTTGAACGGAGCGTCATCATTGTGGTTATCACAGTAGCGATAGAAGTACCACGAGGAGTCCACAAACGTATCCATCGTGTCGGTCTCCCGCCGGGCGGGCTCCCCGCACCGCGGACAATCGACGTTCACGAAAGCGGGCGTCCGGGCCAGCGGACTTTCGCCCTTACCCGTCAATTGCGCGTCCTTCGGCAGAATCACCGGCAAGTCTTTATCCGGCACCGGCACCACGCCGCACGTGGCGCAGTGAATCATCGGAATGGGCGTGCCCCAGTAGCGCTGGCGCGAGATGCCCCAATCCTTGATCCGGAACGTGACGGCGGTTTCTCCAAACCCGTTCGCCTTCGCGTAGGCGGCCATCTGCGCCCGAGCCTCCGCCGTAGCCAAGCCCGACCATTGCCCGGAACCCTGCGAAATACCGTATTCAGTAAACGGCAGCGTCAGTTCGCCCTCCGCCGGACGAACGACCGGGACAATCGGGATTTCATATTTCGAACAAAACTCGAAGTCGCGCTCGTCGTGCGCCGGAACGGCCATAATCGCGCCCGTGCCGTAACCGGACAGCACGAAGTTGCCCACCCAAACCGGCACCGGCTCCCCACTGAACGGGTTGAGAGCGCGCAGGCCGGTATCGATCCCGACCTTTTCCACTTCGCCCAGGCCTTGCGTCGCGCGGGCGTCGATCATCGCCTTCACCGCAACAGCTTTATCCCCGGAGACGTACTGTTTCACCAGATCGTGTTCGGGAGCAAGAATGACGCAAGTAGCCCCGAAAATCGTATCGACCCGCGTCGTAAACACGCGGATCTTCTCTCCAGATCCGGCCACCGTGAAATCGACCTCTGCGCCTTCGCTCCGACCAATCCAGTTCCGCTGCATCGCCAGGACGCGATCCGGCCAGCCGCCCTCTAAGTTCCCAATTTCATTCAGCAGCTCATCGGCGTAAGCCGTAATCTTGATGAACCATTGCGTCAGCTCTTTCTGTTCTACCGGAATGGCCTCGTGCCGCCAGCAGCAGCCGTTGACTACCTGTTCATTCGCCAGTACCGTCGCACACTCTGAACACCAGTTCAGCAGCGCCTGCTTACGATAAACTAACCCCTTATCCCACATCCGCGTGAAGAACCATTGGTTCCACTTGTAATACTCGGGCTCGCAGGTGGAGACCTCCCGCGACCAATCGTAACTGAAGCCCATCCGCCGATGCTGACGCTTCATCTCGGCGATGTTGTAGTTAGTCCACTCGTGCGGATGCCGATTGTTCTTAATCGCGGCGTTTTCAGCCGGCAGGCCAAAGGCGTCCCAGCCCATCGGATGCAGGACGTTGAAGCCACGCATCCACTTAAAGCGGGCCAGAGCATCACCAATCGTATAATTCCGAATGTGACCGATGTGCAAGGTGCCACTCGGATACGGAAGCATCTCCAGGACGTAGTATTTCGGCTTGGCGCTGTTGGGCTCGGCGGCGAAGATCGTAGGGTCGGCGGCCCAGCGGGCGGACCATTTCGCTTCGACTTCCTGGTGGCTATACGTTCTTTCGGGCATGCTTGGTAGAGAGGCTCCAGAGGGCGTCGACGTTCTTCCGGTCGTCGCCTTCGTTATCAATCGGCGTTTCGAGAATAAAGGCTTTTTGCTGCAACACCGGGTGGTTCAAAATGCGGCGAAAACCCTCTATTCCAATATAGCCTTCGCCGATGTTGGCATGGCGGTCGAGCTTGGAACCTAGCGCACCTTGGCTGTCGTTGGTATGGATCACCGGGACATTCGCCAGGCCCACAGTCGCCTCCGCTTCAACGATAAATGCCTCCAGCCCCACTTCGGTAGCGAGATCGTACCCGGCCGCATAGGAGTGGCAAGTATCCAGACAGTAGCCGATCTTCAGCCCCACATTCGGCCGGGCGAGCAACTCCATCGCCGACAATTCGGCCAACTTCGAACCCAGCACGTTTCCCTGCCCCGCCGTATTCTCGAGCAATATCGTCAGGTGGTCGCTCTCCAGGCCCTGACAAGCTTCCGCCAACGCCACGCTAAACGCTTCGATCGCCGACTCCGGCGTCTGATCCTTGGAAGATCCGGGATGGACCACCAGATATTCGGCGCCGATTACGATCGCACGCTCCGCCTCCCCCCGGAACGCGGTCACCGACTTCGGCCGATTCACCGGATCAATCGAGCAGAGGTTGATGAGGTAGTTGGCGTGGATCACCAGCGGCCGCAAGTCGAGCCGTGCCCGGACTTCCCGCATTCGCCCCACTGCCGCGGGGTCCGGCGGAGGCGCGGCCCAAGTCCGCGGACTGCCGGAGAAAATCTGGAAGCAGTTCGCTCCCAACTCATGAGCTTTCAGGCCGGCTTTTTCCAGCGACCCGGACGAAGAAGTGTGTATCCCAATACGCAAGAGACTAGTCTAAAGGGTATGCGAATCATCTGTCTGCTTTTCCTGGCGGCCACCGCCTCGGGTGCCGATTGGAAGTTGAATCCGGCGACCGAAAACACCGTAGATTTGTTCGTCGATAAGACCGGCATCCTGAACGGTAAACGGCATTGGTTCCGGTTTCCCCTGTTAGCCGGAAGCTTCAGCGAGAACCCCGCCAAAGTCGAATTACGGTTCGAAGTCAACGCACTACAGTGCTTTGACACGTGGCTCAATCAAAAGGATCAAAAAACGGTTCTCCTGTGGACGCTGGGCAAAGAAACGCTGGACGCGGCGAACCACCCGACCGTTACCTTTGTCTCCACCGCCGTCGACGGCAACAAAATCACGGGAAACCTCACGATTCGCGGCGTCACGAAGCCTGTAACGGTCCTCGCGAAAGGAATCGGCGACGGCAAATTCGAAGGCTCAGCCACCTTCAAAATGACCGATTTCGGCATCAAACCGGTCAAGGCCGGCCTGAACACCATCGGGACCAAGGACGAAATGACCCTGCAATTCAAGTTAGCCGGAACCCGATAGCCGATCCGCGGACCGCTACCCTCACCAACCCGCAAAATGATCGGCACCGCCGCCGCCAAACCGTGAAAAGGAGCCCTTACTTCGTCACGGTTACCCCGGAGTGCCCTCCAGGCTCATCTTTCAATTGGAATGTGCTGTGCGCATCCTCCAATCATTTCAGAACCCCGCGCAATCCATCGCTGAGATGATGCGCCAACTCACGTTCAGGACGCGTCTCGTCTTCGACTGCTTGCGCCTGACGAAAAATTCGATCCCCACGGAATTCCCCCGTTGAGAACAAATTGACCGTGCCCTCCGGCGCCTGGCAAGTGCCGAACAATCAACCTCGCGCTTCAACCCCAGC
>CANNLB010000528.1 GCA_947505565.1 Acidobacteriota bacterium
GTGATCGATCCCGAGGGCGTGGAGCATGGTCGCGTGGAGGTCGTGAATCGAAACCCGGTCCTCGACTGCTTTGAACCCGAAATCGTCGGTGGCGCCGTAGGCGATTCCGCCCTTAAAGCCACCGCCGGCGACCCACATGGTGAACCCGTAGGGATTGTGATCGCGTCCGGTGCCGCTTTCCGAGACCGGAGTCCGGCCGAACTCGCCGCCCCAGAGAACGATCGTATCGTCCAACATTCCCCGCTGCTTCAGATCCTGCACGAGCGCGGCGGCGGCTTGATCCATCATGGGGATTTTCTTCTGGTAGGCCTTCTCGATGTCCTTGTGGTCGTCCCAATCGCCGAGTCCGAAGTTGACGTAACGGACACCTTTTTCGACTAAACGCCGGGCGAGGAGGCAGCCATTGCCCAACGAATTCTCCCCGTACATGGCTCGGGTGGCGGCCGATTCCTTCCGGATATCGAAAACGTCCATCGCCTCGAATTGCATGCGATAGGCGGCTTCCATGGACTTGATCCGACCGTCCAGGAAGTCGTCTGCCCCGAAGGAATCGTTGAACCGTTTGTTCAGCGACTGGACCGCATCGAGTTGCTGGCGTTGCTTGGCGGGGTCCAGATGGGTATTCCGCAGATTCGGAATCATCTTCTCGGGATCGGGCTCGGAGTTGTTGACGGGGGTGCCTTGGTGCTCGGCGGGAAGGAAGCCGGAGCGGGTGGACGACCCGCCGAGCGCCGCACCGTTGGAGGTCAGGGCGACAAACGACGGCAGATTCTGATTCTCCGAACCCAGGCCGTAGGAGATCCAGGAGCCCATCGACGGCCGGTTCAGCAAAATAGAGCCGGTGTGATAGAGGCTTACGCTGGGGGTGTGGGTCGGGTTGAAGGAGTACATGGAGCGGATGACGCAGATGTCGTCGATCACGCCGCCGAGCTTCGGCAGAATTTCGCTGACGTCGACCCCGTTGCGGCCGCGCTTGCGGAATTCGAAGGGGGTTGGCATGAGGCCGCCGGTTTGCCGTTCGGTGCGGAGGTCGGTGCCTCCGGGGCGCTGGCCCTGAAACTTTTTGAGTAACGGCTTGGGATCGAACAGGTCCACCTGGGACGGTCCGCCGGCGAGGAACAGGCTAATCATCCGTTTGGCGCGGCCGGGCGTCCGCTGGCCGGCGTAGCGGCCGAGGGCGGCGGCTTGGGCTTGTCCCGAGCCCAACTCGGCGCTGAGGCCGAGAGTGCCCAAGCCGCCAAACGCGCTCTGAATCAGGTCTCGACGGCTTAAGGTTAAGGCCATAGAATCTCCTCGTTGGTGGACAGTAGGACTTGGGCGTACTGTTCGAGCGTGCCCTTGGCTAAAAAGGTCAACGCCATATCCAGTTCCTGGGGGCTTGGGTCGCGTGAAAGCAGGCGTCGATAGAGCTCTCGCATGCGGGTCGCCTCGGTGGGCAAGTTGCCGACCACCTTGCTGATCGCCGCGGCGGAATCGAAGAAAAACGGGCTATTCAGCACGAACAACTGTTGCAGCGACGTTGTCGTCAGGTCGCGTCCGCCGGCGCTTTGCATGGGGTCCGGAAAGTCGTAGTTTTTGAGCACAGGGCTCAGGCGGCCTCGACTGATCCGGCCATAGACCGTGCGCCGGACGTTGGTCGCGAGCTCGACATCTTCTGACGGCCCGGCCATGGTGTAGCTGAGGCGGCCGGAGGCGCGGAGCAGGGTATCGCGATACGATTCGATGTCCATGCGCCGGGGGGACATGCGCCAAAACAGGGTGTTGGTGGGGTCGGCTTTGAGGAGTTCCGGGCGAGGTTTGCTCGACTGCTGGTAGGCGGCGGAGGTCATGATTTCGCGATTTAGCCACTTTAGCGACCAGCCATGGGCGATGAAGCGGGCAGCCAGATCGGTGAGGAGTTCGGGATGGGTGGGCTTCTCGCCTTGCACGCCGAAGTCGCTGGGGGTGGGGGCGAGGGGGCGACCGAAATGCCAGTCCCAAACGCGATTGACGATGACGCGCGCGGCAAGCGGAGCGGCGTCGGTGAAAATCTTTTCGCCGAGTTCGAGCCGTCCAGAGCCCTTCTGGAAGCGGCTGTCGCCCTTCGATAGGACGGTGAGGAAGTGCCGCGGGACGATTTCGCCCGGAGTGGCGACGTTGCCGTTGCGGAGGACGGGTAGGTCGCGGGCTTCGCCCGGTTTGTAGTCGATGAAGGTGTACTGCGGGTCGGTGCCGTTGATGAACTGGGCGGCGTCAAAAACGGAGTTCATGAAAGGTTCTGAAGAGGCGGTTGGCTGGCGTCGGCGGCCGCCGCCTTGTCCCGGCGGGGCGGGCGGGGCCCAAAACCTCTCGATATTGGCGATGAGCTTCGGGTTCTTCTCCCGCAGCGTGACCATCTCCTTGCGGAGTTCTTCGATTTCGAGTTTCCAGCGAGCGACTCGGCTTTCGCTATCGACGACGGTGGAGGCTTCACCGGTCAACAGGTTGGCCGAATAGCGGAGGTCGATCAACCGCCGATGGACCCAGAAGTACCGCTGCTCGACGGCCGATTCGACGTCGAACAGCGGCTGCTCGGTTCGCATGGTGGAGGCGAAGACGCCGGCGAGGCCGTAGTAGTCTTTGGTCGGAATGGGGTCAAACTTGTGGTCATGGCAGCGGGCGCAGGCGACGGTCATCGCCAGGAGCCCACGGGTGACGGTGTCGACGCGCTCGTCCCAGTCGTCGGTCATGAAGCCTCCGATAACGTCGGCGGAGAGGCGCTGGTCCTTGTGGTAAATCGGGGCGGCGCCGAGGTAGCCGAGGGCGCGACGGTCTTCGCGGGTCGCCTCGGGCATCTGGTCGGCGGCGAGTTGCATCTTCACGAACCGGTCGTAGGGCAGGTCGCGATTGATGGCTTCGATGATCCAGTCGCGGTAGCGCCAGGCGTAAGGATAGGGCTGGTTGGTGGCTTCCGAAGTCGGGTTGTCTTCGCCGAAACGGGCGACGTCCATCCAGTGGCGGCCCCAGCGTTCGCCGTACTGCGGCATGGCTTGGAGCTTGTCGATGAGCTTCGTCCAGGCGTCGGGCGCGGATTCGGCGGCGAAGGATTCCACCTCTTCATAGGTAGGCTTGAAGCCCAAGAGATCGATGTAGGCTCGGCGCACGAGGGTCCGCTTGTCGGCGATGGGTGCGGGGCTGAAGCGCTTGGCTTCGAGCGGGGCCAGGATGAACGGATCAATTTTGTTGCGGGCCCAGCTTTTGTTCTTGACCGAGGGGGCGGGCAACTCGCTGATGGGTTGGAAGGCCCACCATTTTTTGCCCGCGTCGATCGACATGCCTTTAAGCGCAGCGGTGGTTTCGCCGGCGGAGGCGGCGGTGCGTGGGTCCGGAGCGCCGGCGGCGATCCAGGTTTCAAAATCGGCGATGACGGTTTCGGGCAATTTGCCGGTGGGAGGCATCTGCAGATGCGGATCGGTGAAGCGGAGCGCGGTCAGCAAGCGGCTGGTGCCGGGTTTGCCTGCGGTGATCACCGAGCCGCCGCTGCCGCCCGCCGCCACTCCCGCTTTGGTATCGAGCACCAAGCCGCCCATAGGGGCC
>CANNLB010000529.1 GCA_947505565.1 Acidobacteriota bacterium
GCTGCTGCTCCGGCATTCATTCGAGGTCACCGACACGATCGATGAGGATGAGATGGACAGAATCGAAGCCGACCACGAAGATGTCCTGCGCGATCAACTCGCGCGTGCCGAAGCGGGCTTCGCGGCTGGGCGATACACGAGTTGGGAAGAAGTGAAGCGACGTGCCGGCCTATGAAGCTGGTTTTCGCCGATGGAGTACCCGAGAGATTCGTGGAACTCCCGCGCCGAGCCCAGCTTGTGGCACAGCAAAAACTGGACCTTATCCTCACCCAGCCCCGCATGTACCCGGTCCGTTCCAGGGGCGTTTTGAGGGGGCAAAGATACTTCTATCTTGAGCCTTACCTCTTTTAGTACACCGTTTCGCGCACCGAAATCCGCCTCAACGGCATCCTCCGCCACACCTAAACGTTTCAATTCGGCGACACCGGCGCTACGCTGAAAGATGACCTGTCTCGACGCTGGCTGCTCGTCCTAAACCGTCGTCATCCAGCAGC
This sequence comes from Acidobacteriota bacterium, assembly GCA_947505565.1. Taxonomy (GTDB): domain Bacteria; phylum Acidobacteriota; class Terriglobia; order Bryobacterales; family Bryobacteraceae. Next base: position 495 of record CANNLB010000529.1, read on the forward strand.
TCCTGTCTCGCTGCACCCCAATCCCCTTTTGAGGTGTTTTTCATGCGAGCACTTGCGCTCATTCTCGTCGTCTTTGGCGGCCTCTACGCCCAGACTTTCAATGGCAATATCACTATCACCGGAACCGTCCAGGACGCGTCCGGTGCAACCATCCCCGGCGCCGCGGTAAAAATCGAAAGCCCCTCCACCGGCCTCACCCGCTTGACCTTAGCCTCCGCCACCGGCGAGTTCCTGTTCGCCGAACTTCCCGTCGGCAAGTTCAACCTCAGCGTCACCCACGCCGGCTTCGCCATCAGCAAGTACGACAAAGTCGAAGTTGCGGTCTCGAAGACCACCAACGTCATCGTCTCTCTCGGCGTCGCCCAACAGGCCGCCACCGTCGAAGTCTCCGCTCAGTCGGTTTCGCTTGAAACCACCTCCTCCGCCCTCATCGGCGTCGTCGGCCCGAAGCTCGTCGCCGACCTCCCCATGAACGGCCGCGACTTCCGTCAGATGTTGAAGCTCACCCCGGGCGTCTCGCCCACCTCCACTTCCGTCAACGGCATGCGGGCCTCCGGAAACAACTGCCAGATCGATGGTGCCGATAATAACGATGCTTTCCACTACTCCTCGGCCGTCAACCAAGGCGGCGTCTCCGGCATCGCCGGCACGCTCCTGCCGGTCGAAGCGATCGACCAGTTCTCCGTCCAAACCAACGCGAGCGCCGAAGCCGGCCGTAACGGCGGAGCCTCGGTCAACCTCGTGATCAAGTCGGGCACCAACGCCCTTCACGGTGCGGCGTTCTACTTCAATCGGAATGAAGCCTTTGCCGAAGCCTCCCCGCTGCAGGCCGCCGGCTCCAAGCCGCGCGTCGTCCGCTCGAATCAATACGGCTTCTCCGTTGGCGGACCCATCATCAAGAACAAGACCTTCTTCTTCGCCACAGGCGAAGCGCAGAAGGCGATCGCGAACAACTCGTTCGCCAGCACCCACCCGTCGGACGCCTGGGTTGCCGATGCGCGCAACGCCCTCGGCCGCTACGGCGTACCTGTTAGCCAGGTCTCGCCGTCAACATGCGCTCGTTTTGGCCCTCGCGCTTCAACTCCGCCTCCGGCGCGTTGAACAACTTCCTCTCCACCAACCAGAACATCTACGATTCTTATAACGGCATCGTCAAAATCGACCACCGCTTCAGCGATAACCATACGATCTCCGGCCGCTACTTCGGCGGTACCGGTAAGCAGATTGCGGACTCCGGCTCGCCGTAAAAAGAGTATTTCCAGGTAGCCCCCAGCCGCATACACAACATCTCCGTCGTGCAGAACAGCGTCTTCGGCGCTCGTCTCGTCAACCAGATCACGGTCGGCGTCAACTTCTTCAAGCAGGTTTTCAACGACTTCGACACCAGCGCCAATCCCGTTGCCATCGGCTTGAACACCGGCGTCACCGAAGCGACCTTGCTCGGCGCCCCCACCACCTCCATCAGCGGCTTCGCTGGCGTTGGTCAAACCCAACCGCTCGGTCGCATTGACACCACCGGCCACTTGGTCGAGAACCTTTCCTACACCGTCGGCCGTCATCAGTTCAAGGTCGGCGGCGAATTCCGTCGCGCCCGTCTCGACGTCTTTTACGACACCAACAAGCGCGGCCGGTTCACCTTCGACGGCGCCCGCGGCCCCTGGGCTTCGGATTCGACCCTCAACTCCAACCAACGCGCCATGGCCGACTTCCTCGCCGGCTTCAACTCGAATGCGAACGGTGCGCAGATCACTCGCGGCCAGTTGCAACGCGACTACTACCAGAACTCGTTTGACTGGTGGGCGCACGATAACTGGCAAGTCAATTCGCAGCTGAATCTGAACTTCGGCGTGCGCTACACCTACCACGGTCCCCTGCACGACGCTAAAAACAGCATCACCACCTTCGTGGCCGGCAAGGGCTTCGTCGGACCGGGCAGCGGTCTCGATACGCTTTATCAACGCGACCTGAACAACTTCGCGCCCCGTATGGGCTTCGCTTACACCCCGATCAAGGGCGGCAAGACGGTCATCCGCGGCAGCTTCGGCTTCTTCTACGATGTGCCGCCGCTGAACTTCATCGTGGCCAACACCGGTGCCCCGAACGGCGGCTCCGCTGGTGTGCACGCCAACCCTGGTGGCTCGTCCCCGGTTTATTCGATCGCTCTCTCCAGCGTCGATCTCGTGCTGAACCAGTCCATCTTCGGCAGCGCCCAACCCCGCCCGCCGTTCGGTGCTTACGCCATCGACCAGAACTACCGCATCACGTACGTGATGAATTACAACCTCAACGTGCAGCATCAGCTTACCAGCTCCACGCTCGTGCAGGTCGGTTATGTCGCCAGCGGCGGCCGCAAGCTTAGCGTGTTGCAGAACATCAACATGCCCACACCGGGCCCCGTCGCCGGTGCGCAGCAGCGTCGTCCGTTCTTCAACCAATACCCGGACTTGGCCGCGATCAATGAGCTCAACTCGGCGACCAATAGCGGCTACAACTCGCTGCAGGCGTCCATTCGGCAGTCTCTGTTCAAAGGGATGACGGCTAACTTCAACTACACGTACGGCCACGCCATCGACACCACCTCGGACGTGCGCAATAACATGCCGACTAACTCGAATGATCTCCGCAACGAATGCGGTAATTCCACCTTCGACATCCGCCACATCGTCACCAGCTTCGTTTCCTACGACATCCCCCGCTTCGGCAAGGCGCTCCCGCTCCTCACCAAAGGCTGGACGGTGAACTCGCTGATGACCTTCCACGGCGGAAGCCCGCTCAACATCCTGGCTGGCACCAACGTCAGCGGCACCGGCGAATCGCGCGACCGCGTCGATCTGAGCGGTGACCCGTTCAGTGGCGTCGCCCAGAACCCGGCCGTGCGCACCCAACGCTGGTTCAACCCGGCTGCCTTCGGTCGCCCCGCTCAGGGCACCTTCGGCAACCTGGGCCGCAACGCGATCTACGGCCCGGGCTTCGGTTCGGTCGACTTCTCGGTGTTCAAGGCGACTCCGATTACCGAGAAAATCTCGACTCAGTTGCGCTTTGAAATCTTCAATTTG
>CANNLB010000530.1 GCA_947505565.1 Acidobacteriota bacterium
GTAGTGAAAGCGAAAGGACAAAAACGCTCGGCTCTGTTACTAAGTTGGCTGCCGCCAAACCGATACCGCTCGCATCCGCCGCGAACAATCCGGGCACCACCGCCGCAACCCGCGCCAAGCCCACAAACGTCCGTCGGCCCCCGGTTTCCACCGCGACCCCCCACCGTTCCCGCCGTCGTCTGTTCGAGCACCACGAAGTTGACCGGCGTCGCGCTCCGCCCAGAGACTCTAGACGCCCGCTCCGCACAGACGGTGGCGAAAGGTTGTCGTCCCGCTCGGGGGGGGGAGATTCGATATAGTATTCCCCATGGATCGTCGAAATTTCCTTGCCGTCTCCGCCGCCAGTGCCGCCGCTGTTTATGGCGCCAATGAACGAGTCCGTGTCGGCCTGATCGGCTGCGGAGGACGCGGCCAATACGTTGGCAACTTCATGCGACAGGCCCCCAATACTGACTTCGTCGCCTTTTGCGATGTCTATAAAACCAACGCCGAAAAGGCTCGGGCTTCGATGGGTCCCGCCGGTCAGGTCTATACCGATTTCCGGAAACTGCTCGAAAACAAAGACATTGACGCCGTTCTCATCGGCACCCCCGATCACTGGCATGCCATCACCTCAATCGAAGCCCTGCGCGCCGGTAAGCACGTCTATTGCGAAAAGCCGCTCGGCCACAACATCCGTGAGCAGCAAGCAATGGTCAAAGCCGTCAGCACTGCCAAAACGCTCTTCCTGACCGGAACCCAGCAGCGCTCCGCCACCCACTATCAGGACGTCCAAAAGATGGTCGCCGAAGGTCTCATCGGCGATGTCCGGTACGTCAAAATCTGGAACGCGGTCAACTCCAATCTCCGTCCGATCATCCCGCGCGGCCTCGACAATGCGACCAAACCAGAGGATCTCGATTGGGATTTTTACTGCGGCGCCGCCCCGCTCGTCCCATATGACCGGGCTCGCTTTCTCGGCACCTACCGCTGGTTTTTCGATTACTCCGGCGGCTTCATCACCGACTACGGCACCCATCGCTTCGACACCGTCCATCAGATCATGGGGTCTGATATTCCCAAGACGGTTTCGGCCGTCTCGAACCGCTACGGCCTCCAAGGGGTCGGCGAAATTCCTGACGTGCTTCAGGTCACCTACGAGTATCCGGGTTTCGTTTTGAACTACGAAGCGATCATGATGAACGGCCAAGGCGCCCCCGGTCGGTCGCCGGGCCAGCGTTATTACAACATGAGTGGCGAAACGAATCGTCCTCACGGTGAAGCTTACTATGGCAACAAAGGCACGATCTTCTGCGATCGAATCGGTTACGAAGTCTACTTTGAAAGCGGCAAGGAACCGCCGGTCCGGAAGAATACCACTGACGCCACATCCGTCCATGCACAGCACTTTGTCGGCTGCATTCGCGGCGTTGAAAAGCAGCGGTCCACCGTCCTCACCGGCCACCGGGCAACCATCGTATCTCACCTGGGAAACCTTGCGGTCAAACTCGGCAAGAAGATTCATTGGGACGGAGCGACTGAAAGCATCACCGGAGAAAGTGCCAAAATCTTAGGCCGGGATTGGCGCGCTCCCTGGGGTCAGTGGTTTGTTTAGTCAGACCAGCAGTCGGGCGGCACGGGCCTCGGCGAGTCGAGCCAACTCCGGCTCGACTTCCCGTAGCATGTACGCGGCTTCGCGAAAAGTTCCCACAATCATGGGGATTTCCTCGGCTTTTAGGGCGATGGCGTCGATCCAGCGACAGGCCTCTCGCAGGGTGTCGGCGGCGTAACTAAGGTCGCCCCGGCGCGCGAAGTACGCCGAGTAGACCCCCAATTCGGCAATCGTACGAGAACCATACTCATACTGAATCGCACGCGCTGGCAGCAGTGCCGCCAACTCGAGCGCCCAGCCGTGCAGCGTTTCCGGGGCCACGAGTTCGCCGCAATACCAAGCGACCTGCTGGAGTCCGCGCGCGTAGGCCTGGCGGACGTCCTCCCCGGGCGTTTCCACCGCCAGCCTCCGTAGATCGTCCACTTGCTCACGGGCCGGGGGAAGCTGCTGCAATTGAGCATGGGCAATCGCGGCGTTCGAAAGCGCCATCGCGTACAAAGCCGAAAACGCCGGTCGATCGGGCCAACTTCGGCTAAACGTACGTAGGTTGTCGAGGTAGATCGGAATCGATTTCAAATACCCGCGGCGGGCCAGCAGCGTCACCATCTCAAAATTGGCCTGCGCGTTCCAGTACTGGACCCCTTCTGAGAAGGGGAACTGGGTCGCAATGGCCGTCCGAGCCTCCTGGCACCGAAACGTCTGCTGCAGCAAATCCCTTGATGCATACGCCGCCGTTAGATGGCAAAGCGTTCGTGCCCAGGCCGTCGCAATTAGTTCACTTTCCGGATAGGCGTGGCGAGCTAGTTCGCCGGCTTCCCAGCAAAGGTCGGTGAGAGTTCTCGTCGTCTCGTCGGTTTCTTGGCCGTCGGAATCCAGCATCAATAATGCTGCCGCTCCCTCAGCACAGGCGATGGCCGTGGGAAGGGTATCCACCGCAAGCATGAGCGCGCGCAATGCGTCTGCGGTCACTGCTGCAGGGGCGAAGATGTCTGACGACTCAGTCATACGCCGCATAAGACTATCACAGGTGTCAAATGGAAACCATCAGGTGTTTACCTGAGGGACATCGGAGGTCGGATCGGATAGTCTCCGGGTATGGGTATCTTCTGCTTCTATCTCGCGGCTGCTCTATTCTTGGTGCTGGTGCGGGACGATCAGTCCCCCCTGCGCACAGGTTGCGACGACGGCGACGAGCTAGTGGCAAGGCTTGCGGCGGGGACGCCCGTCGCGATTCGCTCCGCCTTTAATGGCTGCTATTCGGTGCGCGTTGGCGATCACGCCGGCTACCTGCCAGCCGCCGCGCTGGAAGGCCTGGAGGCTTGGGATGCCGAGAGGCGCCAAGCCCGCTCCGTCGATGCTCCTGCGGGGGCACCGCCGGTTCCCGCGACGCTAGGACTCAGCCCCCTTGCCCGCGCTTCGCAACTCCTCAGGGCCAATCGGCCAAGCGAGGCTTTGGCGCTGCTTGAGCGGGCCTTGGCCCAATCGCCGCGCGACGTTGGCTTGCTCAAGATGGCTGGTTGGGCGTCTTGGCGGGCCGATCGGACGGCACAAGCCATCAGCTATTGGAAGGACGCGCAGGCGATCCGGCTCGACCCTGAGGTCGCCGCGCTACTGGCCAAAGTCGAGCGAGAGGCCGCTGTCGACCGCGGTACCCAGACGTTAGAATCAACACGGTTTTCGCTCCGGTATGAAACGCAAGTGATCACTACCGAGGTCGCCAGGAGCTTAACGGGGGTTCTCGAACAGGAACTTTCTCGCATCTCCCTCGACCTCGGCTGCCAACCCGCCGAGCGCCTGTCGGCCACCGCGCAGAGCCGGTCTGGCTATCTCAGCGCGACCGGGGCGGCCGAGTGGAGTGGCGGCCAGTTCGACGGACGGATTCGCGTCGCCGTTCTTGAGGAAGGTGCAGTGGGCGCCGAAACGCGGAAACGTTTCTCCCACGAGTTAGTGCACGCG
>CANNLB010000531.1 GCA_947505565.1 Acidobacteriota bacterium
AAATGCCATACCCCGCAGATGTTCACGGAAGAGAGCACCAATCTCGTGTTCAACCGCAAACCGGTGCCGCTGTTCTCGGATTTGTTGCTGCACGATGTCGGCACCGGAGACGGAATTCCGCAGGGTGTGGCTCGGGGAAGCGAAATGCGGACAGCTCCGCTGTGGGGGTTGAGTTACCGGCGGATGTTGCTGCACGACGGCAGCGCGACGAGTCCGGACGAGGCAATTCGTCGGCACGGACGGGAAGCCGACGGGGTCCGGCGCAACTACGATCGGCTTTCACCGGCCGAGCGCCGGGCTTTGGTGGCCTTCTTGAACACGATCTAGGAGTCTGAGGGAGACAGATTTCGGCGCAGCTAGTATCAACAACTTACAGACAATTCGCGAATGTGGAATTCCTGTAAGTTGTTGATTATAAGTAGAATAGGTTTTATCTCCGACACACTTCTAGGCGACCACTTTGGCAAGGGGAAAGGCCGGCCCGATGTCGGCCTTATCCTTGCGGAAGTTTTGGTGGGTCGCAATGCCCTTAAACGTGTTAAAGAAGGTCATGTCGAATTCGGGCTGTTGGGCAGCGGGGGCGAGGGCCTTCGGGATGGAGAAAGCTTGGCAGAGATGGTCGACCAAGGCGATGACGGCGTCCGATTGGACGGTAGGGAACGCGGCGAAATAAGAGAAGCCGCGATAGGGGGCAGCGACATACTTGGTGGTTTCGGCGAGGGTGCACCATTTGGCGGTGAAATCACCGGGCCACCAGTTGAGCTGCTGAGGGTTCGTATTGTCGAGGACGAGCGGGCCTGGATTGGCGATCTCGATGCCAATGGAGCGTTTATCGTGTTTCCAGTTGGCGCTGGCCGCTCCGGTGACGCCGAGGTGGTAGGCCCAGGCTCGAGGGGAAAAACATTCGTAAATGAACCCGTCGGTTTCAACGACATATGCGGTAGCGACTTGGAGCGGGGTACCGCGCCAAGTGTCGTAGGCGCTGCGGGCCGACTGGCCGGCTGTAAAGTGCAGGACGAGAAGGTCTTTGGGGAACTCTTCGGTGAAGAATTGACCGGCGGCGAGGCCGAACTTTTTACGGTCGATCGCGAGAGTGGAGGGCACGGGCGTGGGGGCCGGAAGGCGAGTGGGGAGTGATGCCTCGTCGGTCGTGACGCTCGGGATGAGCAGTTTTTGGCCAACCTTGAGCTGGTTGGGATCGGTGATCTGATTGGCGGCGATCAGAGCCGAAAGGGGGATGCCGAACTTCTTGGCGATGCCGGAGAGACTATTGCCAGATTGAACGATGTACTCGAGCATAGGCTGAGGGTATCAGAAGTGTTAGTCGGAAGTGGTGGGGAAACCGGCGGCACCGTCGAGAGCGCCGGAGATACCAGGTGGCGACCGAAGCGTAGGGGCGCCAGGGTTGGGCAATTTGCGCCATTTCGGTGAGCGTCGGCGGGGTGGGAAGGTTGTAGGCCTTGTGAATCGCGTTGCGGATGCCCCGTTCGTTGGTGGGGAAGGTGTCGGGGCGCTCTAAGGCGAAAAGCAGCAACATTTGCGCCGTCCAGACGCCGATTCCCTTAACGGCGGTGAGCGCCGCGAGGACCTCGGAATCGGGGAGGGTGGGGAGGTGGGAGAACCGGATTCGACGGTTGGCGAGGTCGACGAGGTAGGATGCTTTCTGCTGCGAGAGGCCGAGGGGGCGGAGGCCTTCCGGGCCGAGGGCGATCAGTTTGGCGGGGGAGAGTTTGCCCCCTCGACCGGCCGCAGCGAGAACGCGGGCGAAGATGGTGCCGGCGGCTCTGCCACTGAGTTGCTGGTAGATGATCGAACGCGCCAAGGTGGTGAAGTCCGGGGCGTGGTAGGTTATGGCGTAGGGACCGACTTGGCGAATGATGTTGCCAAGAATGGGGTCCGTTACTTCGAGATAGAGGAGAGCTTTTTTCATGGGAACGCAACAGCCGAGGGGCGAATCAAAGAGAATGATGACACGCCGCACTCTCCTTTCTATACTCGGAACTTCGCCGCTCGTAATGGCGCAGCAGAAACCTCCGGCGAAGGTTGACGAAGATCTGCCGGTGATCAAGGTAGACGTGGACTTGGTGAACGTTTTGTTCTCGGTTCGCGATAAGAAGAATGCGTTGGTGGCGACCTGTAAGAAAGAAGACTTTACGATGATTGAAGAGGGCAAACCGCAGACGATCAAGGTGTTTGCGCGGGAGATCGATCTGCCGTTAACGATTGGTTTGTTAGTGGACGTCAGTGGGAGCCAGGAGCGGCTGATTCCGGAGGAGAAGGCGGCGGCGGGGCAGTTTTTTCAGCAAGTTCTGCGCAAGAAAGATATGGCGTTCTTGATTAGCTTCGGAGCGGAAGCAGAGCTTTTACAGGACTTGACTGGTTCGCCGAAGTTACTGCGGGAAGGGTTAAATCAATTACGTCTGAATTCGGGCGTCGGCGGCCTGCACGCGGGGACGATTCCGAACGCGAAGCAGAAGGGCACGATCCTGTACGACGCCGTGGCGCTGGCGGCGACCGAGAAGTTGAAGACCGAAGTCGGGCGGAAGGCGATTGTTTTGATTACCGACGGTGTGGACGTAGGTTCAACCTACACCCGCCAGCAAGCGGTGGAGGCTGCCCACAAGGCCGATGTGATCATCTATAGCGTTTATTTTGTCGACTACGGCGGGTATGGCATGCGGGGAATGGGTGGATTTGGGGGCGGAGGGGACGGGGATTTGAAGAAAATGGCGGAGGAGACCGGGGGGCGGTTCTTTAGTGTGGGACGGAACCAATCGCTGGGCGACATCTTCACGCAGATTCAGGAAGAGATGCGAAGCCAGTACGTGATCGGTTACTCGTCGACGAATGAGACGCGCGATGGGGCTTTTCGGAAACTCGAGATCCGGTTGGCGGATAAGAACCTGAAGGCGCAGTCGCGGAAGGGTTACTACGCCGGCAAGCGCTAGTTAGCAGCGCAGCGAATGATGGATGTGTCGGTGGCCAACAGGCCATCGAGGTCCGTGGTAGAAAAGTCGATCAGCGGGTGATCCGTCAGGCCCAGCACTTTTCGTCTCGCGTTGCGTCTCGACTGCGTGTCCAGATCATGAGTGAGAGCCTACTTGATCGTACTTTTGTAACGGCCTTTCGGTTACAGTGCGTTCGTCTTGACTTCAATCACAAGCTGTCGCGTGCGACGAGACTCGATCGAATTCATGGAGTTTGTCGATTCTTCCCTGTTTCGTGTGGGTAAGGCCGCCAAGAGCGAAGCGACGGCGCTTGACGGTTTGCGGTGCCGGCTTGGTGCCTTTGGGCTCGAGTGGGGAGGCGACCGCATAGCCGTCGCGGCGGTGAGAATGATGGAATCGGGCTTTGGGGCGATATCCTGGGACGGTGGGAAGTGAGTGGAAACCGCCCATTTGTTTTCCTCACGTTCCACTGCCCGCCATCTCCACCGGCGGCCTTGGGGCCAAGCACGCACGCTCGACCCTCCCGGGTGAGCCTTTACTGGCGTTTTTACCGATGGCAAACAGCGCGGAGCCAGTTTTTCCGATCCATCGGCCCGAC
>CANNLB010000532.1 GCA_947505565.1 Acidobacteriota bacterium
AGAACACGGTGGCGGCGATTCGGGCGGCGGTGGGTCGAGTGGGGGAGTTAGGGGAGTTAGGGGAGCGGGGGAGGGAAGTGGTGCGGGAACGGTTTTTGGTACGGCACATGGTGGCGTCGACGTTCAAGATTTACGAGGAGCTGGTTTCATGATCGAAGCGGTGGTGGCTGGGTTGTTCGGGATGTTGGTGGGCAGTTTTTTGAACGTGTGCATCTATCGGCTACCGCGGGATTTGTCGGTGATTTCGCCGGCGCGGAGTTATTGCCCGGGGTGCGAGCGGATGATTAGGTGGTACGACAATGTTCCGGTTTTGAGCTATTTGCTGCTGCGGGGGCGGTGCCGGGGGTGTCGGGAAAAGATACCGGCGCGGTACTTGCTGGTGGAGATGCTTTGTAGTGCAATGTTTTTTGTGGTGGTTTTTAAGTTTGGTTTGAACTTGTATGCGGGGAAGTGGATGATGTTCAGCGCGATGAATATTGGGCTGTTTTTCACGGATTGGGAAGAGCGGATTTTACCGGACGAGTTTACGAAAGGCGGGTTCGTGGCGGGGCTGGTGTGGGCGTATTTCATGGCGTTGCCGATGGGGTTTACGATGTTGTTTTTGCCGGTGCAGACTCCGCCGCCGTGGATATCCGTGGCGGAGGCGGCGTTTGCGGGGTTGTTGGCTTATGGAGCGTTTTGGAGTTTGGGATGGGCGTATGAACGGTTTCGGGGGAGAGAGGGATTGGGGATGGGGGACGTAAAAATGGTGGCGATGATGGGTTCGTTTTTGGGTTTGATGTCGATGTTGGAGGGGATCATGATTGGTTCGGTGCTGGGTTCGGTTTTGGGATTGATCTTCATCAAATGGAAGGGCGAGGACGGGAGCCGGTTTGAGATTCCGTTCGGGTCGTTTTTAGCCGTGGGCGGGCTGGCGGCGGCGTGGATTGAGGCGCTGCGTTAACTTCCGCAACGGGGTAGAAACATGTTGCGATACACTATGAGGTTACATCGATGAAAGCGCTCCTGGCAGCGATTGCCCCCAACCAACCGGATTGGACTCTGGCGATGTCCCTCGACCCCAGTCGGCTGCCTGCTCATATCGCTGTGATCATGGACGGCAACGGGCGGTGGGCGGGGAAGCGTTTTTTGCCGCGGGTGGCGGGGCACAAGGCGGGTATCTCACCGGTGCGGGAGACGGTGGAGACGTGTGCGCAGTTGGGGGTTGTGGCGCTGACGCTGTATGCGTTTTCGATGGAGAACTGGAAGCGTCCGGCGGCGGAAGTGGATACTTTGTGGCATTTGCTTCGACTTTATCTGCGAAACGAGCTGCGGACGTTGCAGGAGAACAACGTAAGGCTGGGGGCGATTGGCCGGATTGAGGATCTACCCGGGGTGGTGCAGAAGGAACTCGCCGCGACGATGCGGGACACGGAGCGGAATACGGGTCTGCGGTTGAATCTGGCGATTAACTATGGCGGGCGGGTAGAGATTTTGGACGCGATTAACCAGTTAATTGCGGAGGCGAAGGCGGCGGGGACGCTGGAGAATTTGCGTGTGGATGAGGAGTCGTTGAGCGCACGTCTTTACACGGGTGGTTTGCCGGACCCGGATTTGCTGATTCGGACTTCGGGTGAGTTGCGGGTTTCAAACTTTCTGTTGTGGCAGATTGCGTATACCGAGTTCTACGTGACTGAGACGCTGTGGCCGGATTTCCGGCGCGTAGACTTGCTGACGGCGATTGCGGCCTATCAGAAGCGGGAGAGACGGTTCGGCGGGTTGAGCGGTGCGGTGCCGGTGGTTTTAGCGGAGACGGTTTCCAGTCGCTGATGCGAGTTCTGACTTCGCTGGTTCTGATTCCGACGGTTACGTGGTTAATTCTGTTTTCGCCACAAGAGGTTTTTCATGCGGCGGTGGCGGTATTCGCGCTGCTGTGCTGGCATGAGTTTGCGGGTTTGGCGGGGCACTACGACGCGAAGTTGATCAGTTGGCACGGGTGGTTGCCGGGGCTGTTGATCCTGTATGCCGGGTTGAGCGGGACGATGCTGATGACGGTGATCATCCTGGGGGCGATGGCGGCGGCGTTGCGGAATCAGGAGTTGAAGTTGGGGATTCCGGCGACGGCGTTTTTCGCGTTGGGATTGATTTATACCTTCGGCGCGTGGCGGTCGGCGGTGGAGTTGCGGACGATTAGCCCGTATTGGGTATTTTATGCGAATGCGATCAATTGGGTGGGCGATTCGGCGGCCTATTTTGTTGGTAGGGCGATCGGAAAACACAAGCTAGCGCCGCGCATTAGCCCCGGGAAGTCGATCGAAGGGGCGGTGGCGTCGGTGATTTTCGCGAGTGTATTTGGGATAGCCTTCCTTCACTATTTCTTGCCGGGAACGCCGTTGTGGTTAGCGATGGGGGTTTCGGTGGCGGCGAATATCGCGGGGCAGTTGGGCGATTTGGCGGAGTCGGCGCTGAAGCGAGGAGCGGGAGTGAAGGATTCGGGGACGTTGCTGCCGGGGCATGGAGGGTGGCTGGATCGGCTGGATTCGAGCCTGTTTTCGCTGCCGGTGACGCTGTTTGTTTTGACGCTGCTCCGGTAGTGGACCAGGTATTACCGTCTCCGATGGGGCTCATAAAAAATTCCGTTGCGCAAAATGGCCTGTACGGGGCTGGATGCAGGGGTATAATCGAAATTCGGCGGCGTGGCGAGTTTTCTGAATTCGCTCCTCCGCACGTCCCAACCGAGGAGTTTGATGTCGAACGAACTGCGCAACTTTTTATCGCTCTCGTATGAAGAGCTGGAAGAGCTGAACCTGAATGCCAAGCAGCAACGCAAGAACCGCGTTCCCGCCCACCAAATTCAAGAAGAGCGTCTGAAGTATTTGACCGACGAGAAGCGGATCAAAGCCGTTACGGTAATGTTCAGCGACCTGGAAGGCCGTTTGCACACCCTGGACTACGACAAGAAATTTCTGGTCGATAGCTGGGACAACCTGACCTTTGATGGCTCATCGATCCGCGGCTTCACGGCGCAGCGCGAGAGCGACCTGCGTTTGTCCATGGACTGGAGCGCGTTTTACTGGGCTCCGGCGGACTTCTTCGGAGACGGCAAGGTGCTCGTATTTGGGGAAGTGATCGACAAGGACGGCTCGCCTTACGGCGCGGACATCCGTGGCGTTCTGAAGCAGTACGCGAATGGCTTATTCGCTGAAAACGGGTACACGCTGAACGCGGCGAACGAGATTGAAGGTTTCCTGTTCAAGGGTACCGATGCTGAGCGCGTCTACCACGAGACGGGGAAGTTCGAATACGTGAATACCGGCGGCTATTACCATTCGCTGCCCGGCGACGCGCTCCGAACCTTCATTGACACCGTGGCCGAAGTGCAGCGGGCGATGGGCTTCCAGAACGAAAAGGACCACCCGGAAGTTGCTCCGTCGCAGTTTGAGATCAACTACACCTACGGTGATGTGGTGACGGCTGCCGACCAGATTCAGCTTTACAAATTGATCTGCCGTCAGGTTGCCAACAAGATGGGCTTCACGGCCAGCTTCCTGCCCAAGCCCGTC
>CANNLB010000533.1 GCA_947505565.1 Acidobacteriota bacterium
GGTTACGCCCGGCGTACGTCCACCTATCGAGTACGATTCCGATTGCCTATGCCCGGCGGGCGGCGTGGGGCAACATGGTGCGTCCGGGGCATGCCATCTACGGCTACATTTCACCGGCGAAGGGTCCGGCGCCGGAACGGTTGCTGGATGTGACCCCGGCGTTGATTTGGAAGACGAGCGTGCTGGAAGTGAAGGACATACCGGCGGGCGCGCCGGTGGGCTATGGCGCGATTTACCGGGCGACCGCGCCCATCCGGATTGCCGTGCTGGCGGCGGGCTATGCCGATGGCTATCCGCATCGGCTGTCGAATCGCGGGAAGGTGGTGGTGGGCGAACGGATTTGTCCCGTAATCGGGGCGGTTTCGATGGACGTGACGACGATCGACGTGACCGGTATTGAGGGGCTGAAGACCGGTGACCCGGTGACGCTGTTGGGCGGCGAGATCGACGCCCAACAGATTGCACGGACGGCGGGGACGATATCCTACGCTGTGCTTTGTGGCATCAGTTCTCGGGTGGCGCGGATGTTTGTCGAATAGGAAACGCGCCCAGTTGGACGGCCAGGACGAGGGAATCGGGGACGCTCCACCGTTCAACGCAACAGTCTCTGTCAAACCGGAGAATGGTCGTGCCGGAGATCCGAATCTGATCCTGTGGCATCGAGCCCGAGGATTGGGGCGCGATGCGTGCCGGTAAGGATGAAGCGAACGACCACTTTGCCGGCAGTCTCCAGGATGTCCTCCGCAGTCACCCGGGCATCAGGAAAAGCGGTTCAGAAGGCTTCGTAGTCTCTCCTGACTCTATCGATTGCCGGATCGTATCCGTGGAGGACGATGCCGGGCGCATAGAGGTCGAAGCAGTGTTCGCGTTGCGCTGGCTCGGCTAAGGCGAAGAGAGATTGCTCGACGATCTTTCGTTTTTCCATCGGGTTTCCTCCGGTGTTAGTTTTTCTAGCTCTGCGTGACGGCGATCAGGGTATTGGGTTCAAACAGGTACGGCGGCACGATGCCGCAGAGGTCGGCGAGCGGGAGCACCTCCGGCGGCAGGACGAACCCAAGCGTTTCGGTCATGAACTGACGGCGTTGCTCAATGCGGGCGTAGGTGGCGGGGTACTGCTCGGCGAGGGCGGCGCGGAGAGCGGCGTCGGCGAGGGCGAAGCTGTCTTCCATGCGGGTGGACGAGTACGTCGTCGACGAAGGGATGACGTCGGACTGAAAGACCATGCCGCTCGTGAACGGTTCGGTCGAGCCGGCGTAGATCGGTGATCCGGGCCATTCGTCGTAGCTGATGAGATGACCGGGGTTGAGGAAGATCTGGAAGCGGTCGAACGGCAGGAGACGATTGATGAGTTCTACGATCTCTCCTCCGGCACGACCTAGGGTGAGGTGTTCGAACCAGGCGGCCATGGCGGCAACGTAGGGGCCGGCGAACTCATCGACATAGCCAGCGGGGGCGTCGGAGGCATCCGAGGCGAGCCAACCGCAGCGGCAGCAGTTGCTGCCCCAATAGCTGACGTTGGCGGAAAAAAACTCCCCGCGACGGACGGTGTTGCCGCTGGCGCTGGCAAGGCTAACGCGGCTGGGGCCGGTCTTGAGCGTCCAGTGGCAGGCCATCGGCAGGCCGTTGTAGCCGGCCTGCTGGGCGAGCTGATGGTCCGTCAGTCCTTCGCGGACGCCGAAGAGAATACGACGCATGCCGTCGGCGGCAGCGACGTTGGAATACTCAAAGAACGCGATCTCCCAAGGGGAAGCTTGGGCGCGGAGACGGGTGAAGGCCCGCGTCGCATTTTCGACCGGGGCGAATTCACGGAGAAGGTCAATCAGGTAGGACGGCAGATCGGACTGCTTCGGCCGGTCGTAATCCTTCCAGCCGACGACGCCGATGTGGGATTGGGCGGTAAGCCCTTCGGCTACAAGAATCGTGCTCAGGTCTCGGCCGTGGCCGCGGGGCTGATCCATTAGCGAGAACGGCGGATAGACCTCGCCGCGCATCAGGCCGCCTTTGTAGAGCCCGCTGATGCGGAGGTAGCCTTCGCACTCGTTGCCGACGAGCAGGAGCGGCGTACCGACGGCGGGAAGGATGAGCAGCGCTTCTTCAAAGCGGGGATCGAAGCCGGTGGCCCAGAGCAGGTTGGCGTAGTGTTCGCGGTCGCCGTAGACAACCAAGTGGGAGTAGCCGAGGGCGCGGGCGCGCCCGAGGCGCGGCGTGAGTTCGGCGGCATCGGCCCAAGGGATGGGGTCCGCTGGGCCAGTGTCGAGCCAGTCCGCTTCGATGAGGCGGTGGGCCCAGGTCATTGGCGATCGACTAGGTAACCGCGGAGGAGGATGTTCGTGACGGTATTGGCCACGGGGATCGCGTCCCACATGATCGTAGCAGCATCATCGACGACAAATCCGGCCGTCATCGCTTCCGAGGTCCCGCCGTAGCCTTGGTCGTCAAGTAGCGCGGTGGACGAGTGAACGCAAAAGCTGGCGGTGAGGTCGTCCCAAGGTGCTACGAACAGGCGGAGGGTCACGTTTTGGATGCGAACTTCGTCGGCGGCGAGTTGGAACTGCCAATCCAAATCGGTGATGATCAAAAACCGGCCCTCGGGAATGAGGAACGGAAACTCGGAGGTAGCGTCCGGGAAAACTCGCTCCCACGCTCCGGTGGGCGAATCGGACGACGATAGCGATAGAACAACATGATCTTCGGGATTGATTCCTAAATGGGAGCTCATAATTAGACAATATCAAACATGGACAAGATGGTTAACTGGCTGGTGATCGGAGTCGGCGACATCACGAAGAAGCGCGTGCTGCCAGCGATTCTGGCGCACAAGCGGAGCAAGCTGCGGGGGATCGTGACGCGTTCACCTGAAAAAGCATCGCCGTACGAATGCAACGTTTATCCGTCGCTCGAGATGGCGCTGCGGGACAAGGAGATCGACGCAATTTACGTCGGCACGCCGGTGGCTTTGCACGCGGCGCAAACGATGGCCGCCCTGCAGGCGGGCCATCACGTCCTCTGCGAAAAGCCAATGGCGATGAACTATCCGGAAGCGATGGATATGGTGAGCGGTGCGCGGGACAGCGGGCGCCTTTTCGGCGTGGCCTACTATCGGCGCCTTTATCCGAAGCTGCAGCGGGCAAAGGCGCTCGTGGAAGCGGGGGCGATTGGCCAGCCCGTGTCGTGCGAAGCGAACTCGCATAGCTGGGTGCCGCCTGGGATTGAAGCCGACTACTGGCGTTTCGAACCGGCCCTGGCCGGCGGCGGACCACTGTACGATATCGCGTCGCATCGCATCGACGCCATGAACTATCTTTTCGGTAATCCGACCCGGGCCACCGGGTTCGTTTCGAACGCGGTGCACCACTATGCCGTCGAAGATAACGCGACGGTTTTGGTGGAGTACGGGGGCGGGATTCGCGGCACGGTGGACGTCCGCTGGCATAGCCGAGTCGACCGGGATGAATTCCGGATCATCGGCACGGACGGAGCGATCGAACTGTCTTCGCTCAACAGTGGACGCTTGGTTTGGCCGGGCGGATCGGAGGAT
>CANNLB010000534.1 GCA_947505565.1 Acidobacteriota bacterium
GCGCCACCCATCTGAGTTCTGACACCCTGGTCCGAGCCATCCGCAACGGAGACTTCTATTCCACCACCGGCGTCACGCTAACTGACATGACCTTCACGAAGGCCACCGGCCAGTTAGCTCTCCGCATCGAACCCGTCGGCAGCGAGACGTTCGTCACCCGCTTCGTCGGCTCGCGCCAGGGCCGTCCCCCCAGCGAAACCTTTGCCGAAGTGAAAGGAATAACCCCGACCTACAAACTCCGCGGCGACGAACTCTACGTCCGCGCCATCGTCGTCTCCACCGGCAAGCCCACGGTAGAGAGCACCGAGTTCCCCACCAAACGAGCCTGGACCCAACCCGTCGGCTGGTAGCTCCGCCGCATTCTCAGGAGACCGTCCAAGGCACCCCGGCTCGCGGAGTCGATGCCATGTCGAGAACCAATGGTGTCCGGTCCACGTCCCGCAAAAGCTGCTTAAGCCTCTGCAGTACCCCGGACTGGAAACCAGTTGGAAACAGTTTCGAATGACGCCCTGAGGGAGGCTCAAGATGGAGCACGACCCGTATCTCTCCCGCCGCCCTCGCTCGCTGCGCGTGGACCCGTTCCCGCTCAGGGTTTGCATTGTCGGCCGCATCGTCCAGTCCCGCGATCGTGTCTCGAACCTTCTCCGCGACAGTATGCGCTAGTCCCTTCAGATTCGCCGGCTCAGGTGGCTGACTAATCTTGCGAAAGTCCTTTGCTTCAATCAGCCAAGCGGTCGGCGGCGCCGCCTGCTGTCGTACCGCCACCACATCCGCCGCCCTCCTTCCGCCCATCGCATTCCAGACAGACCTGTAATGAGCCCATTCGTCATACTTCTCGGCGGCAAGTGAGGGCAGGAACTCGAATAGGAGGTGGTCGACCAAAAGCGCCGGCATGGCTAAGATACGGGTGCGGACAGGCCCATCTCGGTGTCGATGTACCGATCCGACTGTTGCAGCTCCTCGTCAAGAGCGACGATACTCCCAATATCATCCATTGACTTGCCCTGCTCGACGGTAACTCCACCCTCTGCATCGGAATGGAGTCCAACGCACCAGCTATCCAAGTCTTGAAAGTGCTGACTCTGCAAGATGTGCAACTCTCTCAACAGGAACAAGCTATGGGTCGCCAGAAATACTTGAATTCCGCCTTGCGCCAATTGTAGGATCGTCTTCGCCAATGACTTGATAATGCGCGGATTGAGGTTCGCCTCCGGCTCATCCCCAAAAAGGTAACCCTGGTCCAAAAGTGATCCGGTAGCGATCAGCCGCGCCAGCGTAGCCAGCTTCCGAAGCCCTTCTGCCACCAAGTGCATCTCGATCTTTCCGGCGTCACGCCGGAGATAGAATCGTCCCGACCCGTCCAACTCAACTTTGCCACCCATCGCCTCTTCGAGTGGCAACAAGAGCTTCTTAATGGTTGCCTCTCTCGGTCCCCTCGCCAGCGGGGCTCCCAGAAGAATACAGGTGTCTCGCCACGTCTCCTCAAACGATAAGTAAGTGGTCTCGTACAGTGAGACAAATCCCGGGAAGATCGTCAGTAACTCCCGCGTAGGAAGGTACGCCGGAGCCTTCCCGAGACTCAGCGTCGGCGAATGCCTAATCGACACCTCAGACTCCGCCAACGTCGAAAATGAATACGCCAGATCCAGTCCCGACTGGTCAAACCGATAGTCGGCCGAGCACTTACTGCGACTCCTGGTTCGATGCACCAAGCGCCCTAGACTGTCCGGTCGAAAAACGCCCATTAGCTTCGCTGCAATCGCTTGCTGCAACTGTACCCTGCCCGCTACAGCGCGGCTGTTCCCTGCCAATCCCGCATAAATGGCCGTGAGCAGGTGAGTCTTCCCCGAACCGTTCTCGCCCACGAATACGTTCAGGTTCCGCCCGAACCGAAACTCGACGTCCGAAAACACCGTGAAGTTAACCAGGTGCAACGACTTCAATATAATGGTCTTCCTACTCTAGCCCAAACGCCTTCCGCACCGCCCGCGACGCCGGGTCCAGCACCGTCTTCTGCGACTCACTCGCCGGCAAGCCCGTCAGCAGCACGAACGTCACGTCCTTCGCCGCATTCGCCCAACACAGCGTCCCCGTCGATCCGCCGTGCCCAAACGGCTCCGGCTTTAGCCTCCAGCCCAACCCATACTCCGCGTTCTGCGGCGTCACCATCAACTGCGCCGTAGCCGGCCGCAAAGGCCCCTTCCCGGGCTTCAGGAAGTACCGCAGCAACTTCGTGATGTCCGCCGCCGTCGAATGCGCCCCGCCCCACGGCACCCCCAACTCCCGCCACCACGGGCTGTTCCAATCCCAACCCGTATCTCCCGGCGGGTCGGCATGCTCCGTCTGGCTCTTCACGACGTCAGCCAACTTGTACCGCCCCAACCCCAACGCCGTATCGCCCATCCCCAGCGGCCCATAAACTCGCTCCGCCAGCAACTGCGGCATCGCCTTCCCCGCCACCTTCTCCGCCATCGTCGCCGCCAGCAAAATCCCCATGCTCTGGTAACTCACCCGCGTCCCCGGAGCGAACAGCAGCGGCGTCTTCACCGCCAACCCCGCCCACTCCGGCAACGGCGCATGACGCTGCCGTAGCTCCGTATTCTCCGGCAACATATCCGGCAGCCCCGAGCTATGCGTCAGTAAGTGCCGCAGCGTAATCCGCCCGTCCATCCCCGGCAGCAACTTCGCCGCCGGAGCATCCAGCGCCAACTTCCCCGCGTCCACCAGCGTCATCACCGCCGTCGCCGTCATCGGCTTCGTGATCGACGCGATCAGGAACGGCGAACTCCCCTTCGCCGTCCCAAACGCCTTCTCGAATACGCCATCCCCCTGCGTCACTCGCAGCACCGCGGCCTTCAGCTTGCCGCTCGCCACCGCCTGTTCAATCGGCTTCACCGCCTCGGCCATCTGAGCCGGGGCTAAGGCTGCAGCGAATAACGCACGTCGGGTCATCATGGGCAATATCTTACCAGTGCGTCAGCGATCCGTCCGGCCGATAGTAGACGTTCTTCTTGCCCGGCTCGGTCACCTCGCCAATCAACTTGCATTTGGTCAGATCCACCGTCGTCCCCAGCCCCGGCCGATCGTTGCGATACGCCTTGCCGTCCTTGAAATCCAAACACTCCGGCAAGTACGGAATCGGCCGCCCCCCGTAGTTGTATTCCATAATCACCGGCCCCGGAAACGCTGACAAACAGTTCACGAGCGCCGCCGTCGCCACCGGCCCCGTGAAGTGCGGAATGATCCCCACGGCATGCGTCTCGCAGATCGCCGCAATCTTCATCATCTCCGTGATCCCGCCCACATTCGGCAACGTCGCCCGAATGTAGTCGATGTCGTGGTTCTCCACAATCCGATTGAAGTCCCACCGCTGGCCCCACTCTTCCCCATGCGTCAGAGGCACCGTCGTCATCTGCCGCAGCTTCGGCAAGTCCTGATGGGCATGCTCATCGCGAACCGGGTCTTCGACAAAATACGGCTCAAACTCCTCGATCAGCTTGCACGCCCGCACCGCGTCGGCATAGTCAAACCGCTGAT
>CANNLB010000535.1 GCA_947505565.1 Acidobacteriota bacterium
CCAAATTGACGTGATCTCCAAGGCGTTTCAAGGCCTGACGGTCTCCTGTGCACGCTGTCACGATCACAAGTTTGACCCCATCTCGCAGAAGGATTTTTACGCGTTGTATGGGATTCTGGCGAGTTCGCGGCATGGCCAGCGGGCGATTGACGCGCCCGCGGAGGAAAGCCCGCGCCGCCAGGAGATGGCGAAGCTACAAGCACAACTGCGCGGAGAATTAGGAAGAATCTGGTTGGAGTCGAAGCTGAACTTGTCGGCGGAATTGGCCGCGGCTCCGGTCGCGGCCGCCGCACCGGGAAAGAAGGCCGTCGATCCGCCGAAGGCCGACTATGGGCCGCTGCAGCTCTGGCGGGAGTTGAAAGACCAAGCCGCCGGAGAGAGCTTCGCCGCCGGTTGGGAACGCGCGACGGGAAAGCTGCGCCAGGAACTGGAAGACCGACGGCGATTCAACACAACCTCCTTCCGGCGCAAGTGGAAACTCGACGAGGGTAGCGATTACAAGACGTGGTTTCGCGCCGGCAATGGGCTGCCGGACGACCCCTCCCCGGCCGGTGAGTTCTACGTGTTCCCCGATGGGGATCGCCTGATTAACGGCGTCTACCAGGCGGGGGTCTTCTCGCATCTGCGGTCTCGCAAGGATAGCGCCGTGCTGCACTCGCCGCGGTTCAAAATCGAGTCAGACTCGATCAGCCTTCGCGTCCTCGGCGGGAATGTGGCTTCGGCTCGGATCGTGGTCGAGAACTACGCTCTTGGCAACGGCGGCATCTTCCCCGCGACGAACCTGAACGACGATCAGTTTCGCTGGATCCGTTTCGATACCAAATATCGCCGTGGGGCCTACGCCTACATCGAACTGACGCCGTATGACGATCGTTCCCGGATGGCACCCGGAGGACCGACCGACGGCCGCTCGCATTTTGGCGTGACGGAGGTTGTTTTCCATGACGGCGACAAGCCGCCGAAAGAAGAGGTGGTTGCGGCCGAGTTACTGCTGGAAGGCCCCGCCCCCGGCACTCTCGCTCAATTGTCGGACCGCTATCAGGCTGTGCTCCGCCAATGCGTCGAGGCCTGGATCGCGGGAAAGCTGACCGCCCGGCAGGCGGCGTTCCTGGACTTCTTCGCCCGTAACGATCTCCTGCCGAACTCGGGCAAGCAGATTCCGACCGGAGTGATGGCGATGGTCGAAAAGTATCGTCAACTGGAGTTGCGGATTCCCGTGCCCCGGCGGGCCCCGGGCTTGCTGGTCGGCACCTCGTTTGACCAGGCCCTCTTCGTACGCGGCAGCCACATGAACCCAGGGGCCACGGTTCCCCGCCGCTTCCTCGAAGCGTTCGGCAGCCAGCCCTGCGGCAGTCCGGAGAGCGGGCGCCTGGAGCTGGCCAACGCCATCGCTAGCTCCGCCAATCCGCTGACCTCCCGGGTGATGGTGAACCGTATCTGGCATCACCTCTTCGGCCGCGGCATTGTCGGCACGGTCGACAACTTCGGGAAAAATGGCGAAAAGCCCTCGCACCCGGAGCTACTCGACTACCTGGCGGCGCGGTTTGTCCAAGAAGGGTGGTCGATCAAGGCAATGGTCCGTTTGATGGTGACATCGAGCGTTTATCAACTCAGTGCGACTCCCTCCGCCGCATCGCACCGCCTCGATTCCGGCAACGCGCTGCTGCAACACGCGCGTTGGCGACGGCTTACGGCGGAGTCGATTCGCGACTCGATTCTCTCCGTCAGCGGCGAACTCGATGCTAAGCTCTACGGACCGGGAATCGACGTTTACTACACGGGAAAGACCGAAGGTGGCGGCAAGGTCGGCCCATTGGATGGGGCCCGGCGGCGTAGCGTTTATCAACGAATCAAACGCAACGCGCAGAACCCGTTTCTCGAAGTGTTCGACTCTCCCAAGCCCACGAGCACGCGAGGCCAACGGGATTCAACCAACGTTCCCGCCCAATCGCTGACGATGCTGAACGACCCGTTCGTGATCGATCAGGCCTCCAAATGGGCGGGCCGGATGGTCGCCGATGGGGCCACCTCGGCTCGGGATCGAATCGAGCGGATGTTCCTCCGGGCGTTGGGTCGACGGCCGACGGCGACGGAGCTTGCCGCGAGCGTGGATTACCTCGCGCAAGCAGAGCCCAACGAAATGGAACTGCTTTCCAGCCAGGCGGCCTGGCAGAATCTGGCGCATTCGATTTTCAACTTCAAGGAATTTCTCTACCTCCAATAGGCGCCTATGTCGATCAGATCCCTAACCCGTCGTGAGATGCTGCTCCGGACCTCCACCGGTTTCGGATTGACCGCCTTCGCCGGCCTCGCTGCCGAATCTAACGCGAAGAAGCCGCACTTCGCCCCGAAAATCAAGAGCGTGATCTTCTGCTTCATGTCTGGAGGCGTCTCTCATATCGACAGTTTTGACCCGAAGCCGCGGCTGACCGTGGACGCGGGCAAGCCCATGCCGATGCCCGTGAAGCCGACGATGTTTAACGATGTGAAAGGCATCATGCCGAGCCCTTGGAGCTTTCGGAACCAAGGCCAATGCGGCATGCCCGTGAGCGAGTTATTCCCCCATATCGGCGCGTGCGCCGACGACCTTTGCCTGATCCGCTCCATGACCAGCACGGCCAACGAACACGCGCAAGGCAACTACTTCCTCCACACGGGTCAGCCGTTTCTCGGTTTTCCGAATGCGGGAGCGTGGGTGAATTACGGCCTCGGCAGCGAGAACCAAAATCTGCCCGGCTTTGTCGTGCTGGCGAGCGGCGGCGTGCCCCTCGGCGGCATCGGCATGTATGGCAGCGGGTTCCTGCCCGCGGAACACCAGGCGTCGTTGCTCTATCCGGAAGCGGCGGAGGCGTTGAGCAACATCAAGCCCAAGGAGGCGGACCGCGAGCAGAAGCGTCGACTCGCGTTTGTGGGGGGGATGGACCAGCAGTTCATCGCGAGCCACGGGGTCGACCCTCAGGTCGAGACGGCGATTCGCAACTACGAGACCGCGTACCGCATGCAGACCGCGGTGCCTGAACTGATGGAACTCAACGGCGAGTCGGAGGCCACCAGGCGTTTGTACGGTATGGACTCGGCCAACGCGGCGACAGCGGCTTACGGCAAACAATGCCTGCTCGCGCGGAGACTGGTGGAGCGAGACGTTCGCTTCATCGAGTTGACCTGCCTGATGCGGCCCGCCGATCCGGGACAGAGTGGCAACCCTTGGGACCAGCACACGGCGCTGCGGGAGGGTCACACCGAGATGGCTCTGCAAGTCGACCTGCCCATCGCCGGGTTGATCAAGGATCTGAAGGCGCGCGGATTGTTCGAACAGACGCTGATCGTCTGGGCCGGAGAGTTCGGACGGACGCCGTTCGCCCAGGGCACCAACGGCCGGGATCACAATCCGTTCGGCTTCAGCATTTGGCTGGCGGGCGGCGGCGTCAAGCGCGGGTTCATTCACGGTAGTACGGACGAGTTCGGCTATTACGCGGTAGAGAACAAAATGACGGTGTACGACCTTTGGGCCACGGTGCTCCACCTGCTGGGCGTTG
>CANNLB010000536.1 GCA_947505565.1 Acidobacteriota bacterium
GTAGGGGGTGGCTTTCAAGGTGAGTCCGAGGTTCTCGAACCGGAACGTCGGGGGGGGGCGATAGGTTGTGCCATCGGGGCTAGCGTCTCCGCCGAAGAACCCGGCGGTGAGGATGGGATAGCGCTCGCCGACGACGAACTGGGCGGGCATGCCGTGCATGGTGCGGATTTCGGCGCGCTGGACTCGACTGCCGAGGGTGTTTAAGAGGCTGGCCACAAGCTGGGCGTCTCCGAGGGTGATGCCCAACTGTGGCGTCCCGATGCGTGCCGAGGAGAGGGGCAGGGCGGGGAGCCGGACGTCGGCCCCGGTGATGGGGTTGCGCGCTAAGGCGAATAGCTCGGTGGAGGTGGGCAGGCGGAGCCCGGCGGCGAGGGTGCGGTTGCGCCGCAGTTCATACACTTCGATCTCAATGGCGACGGCTGGTCGGGCTCCCATCATCTGTTCGAACATCTGCTGGGCGGGGCGGACTTTGGAGATTTTGTCGCGGATCAGGACGAGGCGCCGTCCGTTGTCGATGGAGAACTTTTGAAGCTCCATCGTCTGCTGTACTGCGCGCCCTAATTCCTGCATTTCCTGAACCGAGGTTGGTTCGGGCAGGGAGAGGACCACGGCGACGTTGGGTTCAAACTCCTGCCGCTTCTGGGCGGTGTCCTTGGCGACCATCATTCGTTTCGGCTGGAGGGAGACAAAGAACGTTCCCGTAGCGGCACCTAAGGCTTCGAGCGCTTCGCCTCCGGAGACGTCGGCGAGTTCAAAACGGACCGCCGCGGCGCCGGTGGGGAAATCGTTGTCGAATTGCACCTGGATTCCTAAATCCCGCGCGGCTTTCTCGATGACTTCTCGCGGCTCGCCGCGGAGGCGGAAGGAGAACGGGCCCGGGCCAAGCGCTAGCTGTGGAGGGGGGCGAAAGGATTCTGCTTCGCGCAGGTCTTTATCCAGGATGACGCTATTGGTAACGGGCGGGGGCGGAATTTGTTCGACGGAGGCGGGGGCCAGTTTCTGGCGCAGCGCTTTGTCGGTGAGGCTCCGGCTTCTGAGCGCATAGGTCGGGTTGCGGGGGGCTTTTGCGCTGGCTTGGTTGTAGAGTAAGATCGCCTCGGCGATGTGGCCGGCCTTCTCGGCCTTTGCGGCGCGTCGGCCGAAACTGCGGGCGGACTCCTCGGCGGACATTACTCCGAGGGCCAGACTCAACGCGACTAAGAGTAAGCGCAGCACGACCAAATAGGGTTTGACGCGATCGCGGCCCGTTTCGTGGACTAAAGTTTTAGTTCGCGAGGCCCGATCAATTTACTAGATGTCGATGCAACCGCTTTTTACGGGTGCGGCCGTGCCTACAAGCTTCGCTCCACCGACCCCGACAAACTTTGCTGCTCTGGGTATTCGGGAGAACCTTGTTCTTGACCTTGTCCTTCGGCGTTTGATGCTCGAAGGGACCACGAGCCTTGCGTCGATGGCGAAACAGTTGCGGGTTTCGATCCCAATCATTGACCACGTTTTCCGCCACATGCGTTCCCTGCAGATGGTGGAAGTGAAGGGGATGACAGGTAACGACTACAATTTTGCCCTATCTTCGGCAGGTCGGCAAACGGCGACCGAACGCTTCCAAATCAGCCAGTATGCTGGCGCGTGCCCCGTCTCGTTGACCGACTATCACGCGGCGGTTCGGGCGCAGGCGGCCAAGGTTCAGATCGACCGTCGCACCCTGCGTGGTGCCTTTGGCGATCTTGTTGTTCCTGACCGTTTGCTGGACCAACTCGGCCCGGCGCTGATCGCCCAAAGTTCGATTTTCGTTTATGGTCCATCCGGAAACGGCAAGACCAGCATCGCCGAACGGATGCTGCGCGTATACCAGGATGCGGTGATGATCCCTTACGCGGTGGAAGTGGATAACCAGGTCATCAGTATCTACGACCCGGTCGTCCATGACGCGATCCACACCGAGGACCGTGAAATGGATCCGCGTTGGGTACTTTGTCGCCGTCCTTGTATCGTCGTTGGTGGGGAGTTGGTCCCTTCTATGCTGGAACTGCGCCTGGACGAGCAGAGTGGTATCTACTCCGCTCCTCTGCAGATGAAGGCCAACAATGGTCTGTTCATCGTTGACGACTTTGGTCGGCAGCATATGTCGCCTCGGGACCTGCTGAACCGTTGGATCGTTCCGTTGGACCGTCGGGTTGATTACCTTACTCTTCGCTATGGGGTGAAATTTCAGATTCCGTTTGAGCTTCTCGTCGTTTTTTCGACGAACCTGGATCCCAGCGATCTGGCGGATGAAGGGTTTTTGCGACGAATCCCGAACAAGATTTATGTGGAGAGTGTGACGAGCCAAGTATTCGATCAGATTTTTGATCGGATGGTGGCGAGTCGGCGCATTCCGACCGAAGCCGGCAGCGCGGAGTGTTTACGTAAGCTTTGCTTACAGGAAGGCCGGACGGAGCTACGGGCGTGTTACCCGAGGGACATTTGCGACATTCTGTCTTCGATTTCGCAGTATGAGAACCGGACGATTCAGATGACGAAGCCGGAGTTGGAGCGCGCGACGGCGCTTTATTTTGCCAAGAGTTAGGACTGGTCCCAGTCCTTGCCGCGTTCGGCCGGAATAATCCGTCGAAGGGTCCAAATGTCGCTGGCCATCAGTTCGTTCTGGAAGTCTGCGATGCGGCGCCAGGGGTCCCACTGGGCGCTGATCAACTTGCCGGTGACTCCGTCGCTTTCGGCGGAGGCGAGGTAGGAGCAGAGTTCGGCCCCTACGGTTAATGGGGTGCCTCCGTTGTCGAGTTGTTTGAGGGAGGCTTTGTAGAAAGCTTCGCCGACAATTTCCGGGCCGGCGGCGAGGACTTCGTCGAGTAGGCGGGTATTGAGCGCGCCTGGGGCGACGGCGTTGACGTCGATGCCTTCGGGTTTCAACTCTTCGGCGAGGGTTTCGGCGAAGCGGACGACACCGGCTTTCGACGCGGCGTAGGCGCTGAGGAAGGGTAGGGGTTTGGTCGCTCCGCCTCCGGAGATGATGAGAACTTTGCCGCGCTTGGCTTGGCGCAGGAGGGGCAGGAAACCCCGGCAACAGTAGACGGTGCCGATCAGATTCACCTGCAAAGCGTATACCCAGGCCCCCCAATCGAGGGCGTCGATGGCGCCTTCGGGCCGTAGACCCCGGCGTTGCAGACGAGGATATCGACGCCGCCGAGAAGGCTGGTGGCGCTGGTGGCGAGGGCTTCGACGGCGGCTTCCTGGGCGATATCGCAGGGGGCGGCGAAGACTCGGCCGGGGTAGGCCGCGTTGAGGTCGGCGTGAGCGGCCGCGAGGTCGGCTGCGCTGCGCGCACAGATGAGTCCGCTGGCTCCGTCGGCCAAAAGTTGGCGGGCGATGGCGAGGCCGAGGCCTTGGCTGGAGCCGGTGACGACGGCTCGTTTCCCTTGCAGTTTCAAAGAGCTCTCCCAATGGGAAAATAACGTAGGCGGGGTTGGCCGAGCAACACCGGTTCGAGGAACCGGGCGGCGTCGAAGACAACCGAAGGT
>CANNLB010000537.1 GCA_947505565.1 Acidobacteriota bacterium
AGCTTCACGGTGGCTAAATCACCTTTTTGCGCGGCGAAAAGCATCGGGGTGAAACCGCTCTGCGAGACGGCACCGGCGGCGGCGCCTTTGTCGAGCAAGATGGTAACGAGGTCGGCGCGGCCCGCCGCGGCGGCCCACATCAACGGCGTCTGCTGCAATCGAGTTTCGGCGACATTCACCGCCCCACCGTTTTCGATCAGTAACTTCACGAGTTCGGCATTGCCATTCTGCACGGCACCCAGCAGCGGCGTTTCTCCGCTCCAGCGGGCCGCATCCACCTTCGCTTTCGCCGCCAACAGTAAACGGGCCATCGCCACATTGCCCTGTCCGCAGGCCAAGGTCAGCGGCGTTTCGCCGTTCTCGTCAGCCAGATTGGGGTTGGCCCCCGCCTGCAAAAGGGCGCTGGCAATTTCGAGGTTGCCACGGCTGACCGCCCAACCCAAAGCGGTGGAACCGTCCGGACGGGCGGAGTTGATGTTCACTCCGGCCTTCACAAGATTGAGGACCGTCCGTTGATCGCCATTTTGTACCGCTTCAAAAAGTCGACCGTCTGCCCCGAGCATCAAGAAGGGCAATAGGAGCGATAGGGCGAACCGTCGAAGCGAGTACATGAAGAAATGATATTCTTTCTGTACACGGAGCGGAAGCCCCGGGCTTCAGACTATCTATGTTTCGACCAGTTTTTTGCTTCGTTACCGCCGCCGTTGCCGCGTTCGGCCAGAACGCCGAGACCGCGCAAACTGTTTTAAAGACTTATTGTCAGGGCTGTCACAACGACCAGACCAAGACAGCTAGCTTTTCTCTTGATGCCGTCCGCACCGCGGACGTAGCGACGCACGCCGAGGCGCTCGAAAAGGTACTCCGGAAGATCCGCACGGGCGAAATGCCTCCTCCCGGCTTACCTCGCCCGAAGCCAGAGGCCTCCGCCGCGGTCGCTCATTGGCTCGAAGGCCAGCTCGACCAGAACATTGCCAAGCATCCGAATCCCGGCACGCCAGCGGCCCATCGGCTGAATCGCGCCGAGTACGCGAATGCGGTACGTGACCTTCTGGCGCTCGATCTAGACCATTCAGCTAGCCTTCCGGCCGACGACTCTGGCTACGGCTTCGACAATATCGGCTCCGTCCTGACGGTCTCTCCGCTGCTGCTGGAAAAGTACATGACGACGGCCCGGCGGGTTAGCCGCCAAGCGCTGGGGACGACGAAACTCAGCCCCGTGGTCGAAAAGTTTACGGCGGCTCGGACGGGTACCTCCGACACAGGCGATGACCTGCCGTTGGCCACGCGGAACGGGCTCACGATGAGGCACTACTTTCCAGCCGATGCCGAGTACTTATTCACGGTCCGAGTGCGAGGCAATGCCGATCCGACGCTCCCTCCGGCCAAGCTCGATGTCCGGGTAGATGGCGTTCGCACGAAGCTTTTTGATACCGTTTACAACAACGCAGAAGAGTCGCAGAATAGTCGGAACTTTGAAGTCCGGGTGCCGCTGAAAGCGGGTGTGCAT
Organism: Acidobacteriota bacterium; assembly: GCA_947505565.1. Taxonomy (GTDB): domain Bacteria; phylum Acidobacteriota; class Terriglobia; order Bryobacterales; family Bryobacteraceae. Next base: position 1,508 of record CANNLB010000537.1, read on the forward strand.
GTGCTGGGTGCCAGTTTCCTGGCCGAGGCTACGAAGTCAGAATCCACTGCCGGCGTCATCACCGGACGTTTCAGCCCACCCCAAGCGTCGCTTACCCAACTCGAGTACGTTTTGATCGGGGGACCGTTTAACCCCGCGGGACCCGGGGATACGCCTAGCCGCCGCCGGATTTTTCAGTGCACCGAAAAGACCGCCGCCTGCGCGGACAAGATTATCGCCACTCTCGCCCGTCAGGCATACCGGAGACCGGTTACGGCAGCGGACTTGGCACCGTTGAAGAAGCTGTATACCGGTGCGGGAGGCTTCGACGCGGGCATCGAGATGGCGCTCCGCGCGATTCTGGTTTCGCCGAACTTCCTGTTCCGCGTAGAATCGAACGAGGCCACCCCGCTTCATAAGGTGAGCGATCTCGAACTCGCTTCGCGGCTTTCGTTCTTCCTGTGGAGTTCGCTTCCGGATGAAGAGCTGCTCGGGCTCGCTGAAAAGAACAAGCTGCGTCCTGCGATGAACGCCCAAGTGAAGCGGATGCTCGCCGACCCCAAAGGTAAGGCGCTCGTCGATAACTTTGCCGGGCAGTGGCTGCACCTGCGCAACGTGCCCATTTGGCGCCCGGACCCGGAGAAGTATCCGCAGTTTGACGATTCGCTCCGCGCGGCGCTGCAAAAAGAGACCGAGTTGTTCTTTGCCTACATCGTGAAGGAAGATCGCCGGGTGATCGATTTTCTGAACGCGGACTATACGTTTCTGAACGAGCGATTGGCCCGGCATTATGGCATTCCAAATGTGCGCGGCAACTATTTCCGCAAGGTGGCTTTGTCGAATCCGGAGCGCGGTGGTCTGCTTTCGCACGGCAGCATCCTCACCGTCACGTCCTACCCAACACGCACCTCGCCGGTTCTGCGCGGGAAGTGGATTCTTGAAAACATTGTCGGAGCGCCGCCTCCTCCGCCGCCGCCGGATATCCCGGATTTGGCCGATAGCGCCAACACCTCGGCTAAGGACCTCCGTGCTGCGCTGCAAGCGCACCGCGCCAAGGCCGCTTGCGCGTCCTGCCATAATCGCCTGGACCCGCTGGGCTTTGCCCTTGAAAACTACGATGCGACCGGCAAGTTCCGTGCGGAAGAGGGTGGCACCAAGATCGACGTTTCCGGTTCCCTGCCGGGCGGAGTGCTGCTCGACGGACCCGGCGATCTGAAGAGGATTCTGTCCGACCGCCACGAAGAGTTTGTCGACTGCCTGACCGAAAAACTACTTACCTATGCCTTGGGCCGGGGCTTAGAACATTACGATATGCCGGCCATTCGTCAGATCCGTCGCGCTTCCGCCAAAACTGACTATCAGTTTTCAGCACTGGTCAACGCGATCGTGAGTAGCGTACCATTTCAAATGAGAAGGACCCCGGAACGATGATCATCTCCAAGAAAGCACTCGATCGGCGCACGTTGTTGCGCGGCTTTGGCACGGCGCTCGGCCTGCCTCTGTTCGACGCCATGGTTCCGGCGCTGACGCACGCGGCACGGACGGCGGCGGCGCCCATCAACCGGATGGCGTTCTGTTATGTCCCGAACGGCATCATCATGAACCATTGGACGCCCCAGGCCGATGGCAAAACCTTCGATTTTCCGAAGACCCTGCAGGCTCTGGCGCCCTATCGGAAAGACCTGCTCGTGCTCTCCGGACTCGACCACTACAACGGTCAATCGCTCGGCGACGGGGCCGGCGACCATGCCCGTGCGGGAGCCACGTGGCTCACCGGCGTTCATCCGAAAAAGACGCAGGGCGCGGATATTCTGTCCGGCATCTCGGTTGACCAAGTCGCCGCCCGCGAGATCGGCGGCAAGACATTGCTCCCCTCGCTCGAGATCGGCCTCGAAGATTCCCGCCTCGTTGGCGGCTGCGACAGCGGTTATAGCTGCGCCTACAGCAACACGATTTCCTGGCGTTCGCCCACGACGCCGCTTCCGCCCGAGATTAACCCGCGGGCTCTGTTTGAGCGCCTGTTCGGGG
>CANNLB010000538.1 GCA_947505565.1 Acidobacteriota bacterium
TATTTGTAGCTACAATGAGAACATGGAAATCGGCATTCGCGAATTGAAAGATAACCTAAGCCGATATGTTCGGCGGATGGAGGCGGGAGAACAGATTATTGTCACGGCCCACGGGCGGGTGGTGGCGGAACTTGTTCGGCCGACCGGAGAACGGCAGGGCCGGAATAGCCAATTTGAACAACTGATTGCCGCGGGGGTGATCACCCCTCCGGTTGAAGACGGCGATCCATTGGAGGACTGCCCGGAGATCCGACTCCCTGCGGGGACTGGGGCCACCCTGATAGACAGCGACCGTGGCGAAGCTTAAAACGGTTCCTTCGCGTCGTCTTTCAGAGAGCGGCACTGCTGCGACGCCAGTGACCTATGTTGAATCTAGCGCTCTCGTAGCGGCGATTCTAGAGGGCGATGCGGCTGCACAAGCCTCCATCCGTGCCGCGGGCCAGAGGGTAACGTCTGCTCTCACGGTGGCGGAAACCAGCCGCGCCATTCTTCGCGCGCGCACATCGGGGAGGATCACGGTTCAGCAGGAGCGGGCTGCGACGATCACGCTGCAGCGATTTATCCGACGCTGTCATATCGTAGCGGTGACCGAAGCGATCCTGGCTTGTGTCGGACGTCCGTTCCCCGTGGAGCCGATCCGCACGCTAGACGCCATTCATCTGGCAACGGCACAAGCTTTGGGCGATCCTCCTGTTCTGGTAACGATCGTCACGCGCGACCTTCGCGTCCGAGACAATGCCGCGGCGCTAGGATACCGAGTGGAATGAGGGTCTCACCCGGAAAGCTTCCGGGTTACCAAGAGGACTCTGTTGCATTGGCGCTGGGGCGCTGATGGAGGTCTGGGCGGGCTATCGAGACGAGCGGCGGAAATCGAGACCGGTGGAGAGCAGTTGGATTCGATCGGTCCAACCGGGGCCGACCACTTCGTACAGATCGGGAGCAAGTTGTTGGAAGCCGGTGATGGTGGGCTCTTCGGCGATCGGTTGGAGGAGGGCGACGAAGCGGGTTTTGATGGCGGTGCGGCGAGCCAGGAGGTAGGGAACGGGCTGGCGAAGGTCGGGGCCGAGGCCTTGCCCGGTGACGATCGTCGAATCCGGGGCGGCCAGCATGGAGACACGCAAATGGCGGAGGAAGAACTCGAAGTCGGCGGCGAGTGCGGGTTCTGAATTGCTATAGAGCACTTGTACGTCGTCGAGGAAGAGTTGGCCGGACCGGGGGCCGGTGGGGGATTGATCGATGACGAGGGCGAAGTTGCGGGCGGGGCCGTCGAAGATGCCGTCGTTATTGCCGCCGAAGTGGCTCCCGGTTTCGGGGGCGGCGACGGAGATTTCGCGCCAGCCGGTCCAATTGACGGGTCCGGCGGAGAGGACGAAGCGTTCGTCGGTGGAGTCGTGGAGGCGGAGGGAGAGTCGATGGCCGGAGCCATCCCCATAGACCATGAGGCGGAGGCCGGAGGGGGGCGACGGGGGGAGATCGGGGATGACCGGGGAGGTGAGGAGGATGTAGCCGGGGCCGTTGAATTCGTAGGAGGCGACGGCGCTGGAGCGTCCGGAGAAGGCGGTTTGGCGAGTGAGTTGCCAGCGGCCGCGGACGCTGGTGGTGCTGTTGAAGACGGCTCCGTAGTTCGAGAGGGCGGTGGAGGTGCCGTCGAAGGTGAGTTGCCAGTCCTCGGAGGAGATAGCGGCGCGGTTGTCGGTGAGGTGCTGATATCCGTTGGCGCGTCCGAAGCCGGACCAATTGGAAACAAGGGGGAGATTTGTGACCGGGGTACCGTTGTTGTGATAGACCCAATCGAAGCGGTGGGGTTGGCCATCGGTGGATTCAGCTTCGGCGAGGTCGAGGGTATAGTCGGCGGTATGGACGAGGGTGCGGCGGAGGTTCGCGTTGCGGTAGGCGGGTCCGGCGTCGGCGGAGACGGCGGAGAAGCCGTCGCCGAACTGGGACCAGAGGAGGCGCCCGGTGGCTTCGTTCTGGCGAAGTTCATCGACGACGAGGGTGTTGTGGGCGACGGTGGTGATGTCCCAGGTGTTATGGGAGGGAGCGGTATAGGCCTGGGTTCCGGGGTCGATGGCGAGGGGTCCGGCGAGGGCATAGGAGACGATGCCGAGCTTGTCGTAGTGACCGTGGCCACCGCCGTGGGGGCCGAACTTAAGCATGACGGTGTGGTCGCTGGCGGGAGCGCGGAGGACGGCGTAGCCGGCGTTTTCGAAGAGAGTGCTGGAGAGGGGGAGGGATTGGCTGGGCGGAAGGGAGTCGGGGCCCCAGAGGAGGGCGGAGCGGCCTCGATTGCGGCGGCCGAGGACGTTGAGCAGGGCCGGGTCGGCGGTGCGGGCATAGGCGGCTTCGTAGAGGCCGTCCTGGGTGTAGAGGTTGACGGAACCGGAGTCGTTGAAGGCGGGGAGGGAGCCATCGGCGAAGACGAGTTGGAGAGGGGCGGAGAAGAGGGTGAGGAGATTGGGTTCAGTGGCCCAGAGATCGATGCCGTGGCGGGCGGCCATTTCGGCGGTACGGACGAGGGCGTCGAGGGCATAGAAGTGGTAGCTCCAGGCGCCTTCGAGCCAGAAGCCATCGGGAAGGACGGATTGGCGCATTTGGAAGCGGAAGCCGGAGGGGCCATTGAGGGCGAGATCGATGAGGGGTTGGTCGGCGAGGACGAGGCCGGCGGAGAGGAGAGCGGCGTTGTGCCAGGATTGCCAATTGGAGGTGCCCATGTCATTGCCGCGGATGAGTTGGGCGGCGGGGCGGAGGAGTTGATCCTGGATGCGGCGGGAGTCTTCGGGGGTGAGGACGTCGGCGTCGCGGATGAGGTCGTAGGCCCAGGAGATGGCCAGGAGCCAGATCGAGTCATCGAGGGTTTGGGCGGTGATGCGACCGGCGGAGCGGGAGGAGCGATTTTGCGTGTCTTTGACGGAGTAGGTGAGGTATTTTTGGCTGTACTGGACGAGAATCCAGGCGGAGCGTTCGGCGAACTCGCGGCGGCCGGTGAAGTGGTAAGCGAGAGCGAGGTCGCGGGCCATGTCGGCGAGTTCATTGTGGCGATTGGTGAAGACGACCTGGTCGTAGGGCCAACCGGAGTAGTTACGCTGGTCGGTGGGGCAGTAGTGGGTGGAGGGGGGACGGAATTCGAGGCGGACACCGGAGGTGGGGCAGACGTAATGGTGGGTCCACTGGCCGCCTTCGGGCGGAAGGGCGAGAGAGGGGAGGCCGAACTTGGTGAGATGGGATTGGGGCCAGGCCTCGGCGGCTTGCAGGATGCTGGCGCGGGCGGAGGCGGCCCAGGGTTGGGAGGAGGCTAGGCGGTCGATGCGGGCGAGGTCCTCAGAGTTGAGGAGGAGGCTGGGCTGGGCCCAGAGGGCAGCGCCGGCCAGAAGGATTGCAGCAAATCGAGAGAGGGCCATTTCGATCTTTCGATGATCGCATTAGAAGTGTATGCGGAAGCAGTTTGGCGTATCCGGGCTACCATGGGGACTATGTTGCTTGGGTTTTGGCTGCTGGCTGCCGCGG
>CANNLB010000539.1 GCA_947505565.1 Acidobacteriota bacterium
TCGGAGAGGCAGCGCCGTCGGGGCCGGTTGGTCGAGAAGTTTTGGCGAGTAGGGCTAGTCACTTTTTCGCGAGTGGCGAAGTGAAAGAAGCCAAGGTGCGATCGAAGGGGGACGACACACGGGCACGAACAGCAGGATTACTCGGCTGCAGTACGGGGCAGAAGTGTTCAAAGTGGCGAACTCGAACTACCGGCGGCAGATTCAATTGGGCGTGAAGTTCGTTTGGTAGGGGCGAGCTACATCATGGGTTTGGACACGCGGCTGGCGGGCGGAGAGGCGCGGACGGCGCGCTCGAAGGCCCAGGCGCGGATTTGGGTGATCTGCTCCTTCATGGTACGAGCGAGGGAGACGATGCTCACAGCAGTTGAGATGAGGTCGTGGTTTGAGACGTCGCGTTCCGCGAGGCGGGCTTTGGTGATGGCGGAGACGACGCACTGTTCGACTTCGGCGCCGGACCAGCCGACGGTGAACTGGGTGAGCTGTTCGAGTTCGAGTCCGGCGAGAGGGATGCCGCGACGTTGGAGATGGATGCGGAAGATTTCGGTGCGTTCTTCGTCGACGGGGAGGTCGACGAAGAAGACTTCATCGAAGCGGCCTTTGCGGAGGAGTTCGGCGGGGAGGACGTCGATGCGGTTGGCGGTGGCGGCGACGAAGAGGCCGCGGGTTTTCTCTTGCATCCATGTGAGGAAAAAGCCGAACATGCGGCCAGATTCGCCGCCGGTGACTTGGGTGGAGACGGCGTTTTCGATCTCGTCGAACCAGAGGACGGCGGGGGCCATTTCCTCCATCATGCGGCAGGATTCGGCGAAGACGACTTCCGGCTTGCCGTGGCGGCCGGAGAAGATTTCGTTCATGTCCATGCGGTAGAGAGAGAGGCCGAAGCAGCTGGCGATGGCCTTGACGGAGAGGCTTTTACCGCACCCGGGGATGCCCATGAGGAGGACACCTTTGGGGACGATTTCGGAGCTGATCTCGTCGCGGAGTTCGAAGAGCTTTTGGCGGTCGGTGAGCCATTTTTTGAGTCCGTCGAGGCCGCCGATTTCGTTGATGTTGGTGGGAGTGGGAAGGAACTCGATGACGCCGGAGCGGTTGACGAGGAGGCGTTTTTCTTCGAGAAGGGCGGGTAGGGAGGAGGTGCTGAGAAGGGGGTTGGCGGCGAGGGCGCGGCGGAGGGCGAAGCGGGCTTCGTCGAGGGTGAGACCTTTGAGGGCGCGAGCGAATTGGGCGACGAGGGGGAGGGGGGTTTCGGGCCGTTCTTCGTGGAGGAAGGCGGCGAGTTCGACTTCATCGGGGGGGCGGAGTTCGACGAAGACGAGGCTGCGTTCGAGCTCTTCGGGGATGAGGCGGACGGGCGAGGTGATGACGACGAACTTTTGGCGATCGAAGCAGGCGGGTTCGGAGTCGCGGAGTCGACGGCGGACTTCGGAGGAGTCGCGGAGTGGTTCGTGGAAGTCTTTGAGGTGGAAGATGGCGGGATGGGTGTGTTCGATGATGAAGTCGAGGGCGCCGCGGGCGGATTCGGTTCCGGGGACGGGGGTTTGGCCCTGCAGATGGAGGCCTTCGGTGAGGCTCCAGGTCCAGACGGGGAGGGCGAGTTGGGCGAGGAGGCGGCCGATGCGGAGTTCCTCAGAGGAACGGATATAGGAGAGGGGGCGGCCGGATTGGAAGATCTCGCGCAGGGCGCGGGCTGCGCGGCTCTCGGAAGCGGAGTGGGTCATGAGTTAGAAGTGGCTGTTCTCAGTATGGACGCTCAAGAGCTACCGAAGGCCGGGGGTGTTGACGGGAATACTCCAAAGAGTTCCACCGGCGGTGATGAAGAGGGTCTTGCGGTCGGGGTTGCCGAAGGCGCAGTTGGTGACTTCGTCGACGGGAACGGGAAGGAAGGTTAAGAGTTTGCCTTTGGGGGAGAGCACATAGATTCCGGCGTTGAAGTGGTCGGCGGTTTCGTGGGGCGGGTGGGGTTTATTGAGGCCGCCGGCGACATAGAGGTTGCCTCTGCGATCGAGTTTGATGCCATCGGGGCCGCGGCCGGTTTTCCAGTCAAAGAGGAGTCGGCGGGAGGCGGGGTCGATGGAGCCATCGGGGCGGAGGCGGAAGCGGTAGAGTTTGCGGGCGCCGCCGGGGTTGTTGTTATTGTTGTCGGCGACGTAGAGGGTCTTGTCGTCGGCGGTGACGAAGAGGCCATTGGGGCGTTCGAGTTCGCCGGCGATGATGCGGGTGACTTTGCCGGGGGCATCGATGCGGTAGACGCCTTCGACACCCATCTCCATGGAGTCGCGGGGACCGTAGCGAGGGTCAGAGAAATAGATACGGCCTTTGGAGTCGATGGTGAGGTCGTTGGGGGAGTTGTAGCGATGGCCTTGGTAGTTGTCGGTGAGGACGGTGATGGAGCCATCGAGTTCGGTGCGGGTGATGCGACGGTTGGCGGCTTCGCAGACGATGAGGCGGCCTTGGGGATCGAAGAGGAGGCCGTTGGAGCCGCCGGAGGGGTTGCGAATGACGGTGGTGGAGCCGTCGGCGTTGCGGCGTTGGATGCGGTTGCCTCCGCTGTAATAGAGGCCGCCCCGCGGGCCCCAGACGGGGCCTTCGCCGGCCCCCGCGGAATCGACGAGGGTGGGCTTGGCGCCTGGGGCGACGGGCGGCTCGGCGGCGACGAGGGAGAGGGAGAGGGAGAGGGCGAACAGGAGCAGGGTGCGCATATCAGAGTTTGCGGAGGGTGGCGAGGGGCTGGCCGGCGGCGTTGAGGAGGGTGAAGGTGGTGGCATCCAGGGCGAAGGAGGCGGTTTTGCCGAGGACGCGGAAGAGTTCCGATTCGACCTTCATACGGTCGCCATCGCAGGCTATCTTGGTGGAGGCGATGTTCGAGAAGGTGAGGGCCGATCCGGAGGTGGTGTAGCCGCTGTTGTACTTGTTACAGCCGGCGAAGCCCGCGGCGCCGCCGTCGACGGAGAGGTTGAGCGTGGCTGGCTGGTTGAGGGTGACGGGTTGTCCGGCGAGTTTGGCGAGCGCCCAATGGCCGATCGGAGATTGCGGTTGGGCCGTGGCTTTGGTGATGGATTGCGGGGGGGCGGTGGAGTCGAGGCAGTTTGCGAGGGTGATGGTGCCGGAGGCGAAAGTGGCTTCGGGGCCTTTGAGGCTGAGGAGGGTGAAACCGTCCGAGAAGGAGAAGGTGGAGATGGACGGGAGCTTGAGACGGGGCTTGCCGGGGATGGTGACCTCGGCACGGTTGGAGGGGTAAGAGGCGTCGAAGGTTTGGCCGCCGGGGCAGTTGTAATGCACGGGCTTAGGGCCGGCGAGGAGGAGACTGGGCAGGAGGACGAGGAGGAGTTTCATGGGAAGGCTGTCCTTAGCGATTGTAAGCGGTTTTGGAGTACGGGCGGAACGAAAGAGGGTGGGAGGGTGCGGGAGAGAGAGGACATGTTTCGTTCGGGGCTTGGTTTTCTTAAGACCCGCGCACAACGGACTCGCTTCGGCCCGGCTAGCCGGGCCT
>CANNLB010000540.1 GCA_947505565.1 Acidobacteriota bacterium
GGACGATGCCTTTGCGGATGATGGGGCGGAAGCCTTGGGCCTTAATACGAACTTCGATACTTCCCGTCGGCAGGGCCGGCAGGCGGAACAGGCCGGCTCCATTCGTTACTGCTTGGCGCACCAGTCCTGTGGCCGTTTGGGTGACAGACACCTCGGCCCCTTGCAGGACACTCCCGCTGGGGTCATGGATCGTGCCGCTTAACGTAGCCGTCGTCTGGCCAAAACCTGCCGCCGTTAGGCAAATGAAAACTGCGGTTACTCTCGCCAATTGCAAAATCTCACCTCTCCCTTCCAGGGTAACAAAGCGACTGGGCTTCGCTTTCCGGAACATTTGGTTAACATCGCTCCACCCAGGGTCCATGCGATCCAGGTATCGATCACGGCGACGACCGTGTAGTGCAGCGATTGACTCATCCAGTTCCAGTTGTTCAGGTTCGTGACCAGTCCCAACGCTACTCTATTTATAGGGACGAAGATGAAGCGCGAAAGGTAACATCGCAACCGGTTCATCCCCATCAAGTAGGCGATGATCGCAGCGAAGACGAGGTCGAGGAGCACGCCCCGCATAAACATGTCCGGCGCCATCCTTCGTCCATCGATCGCCTTGTAGCCGATGACCGCCACGGAACCGGCGGCGTACTTCTCCGCATTTGGCCCCGCGCATCGTGACGATTGTCCGAATCCCGCTATTCTATCGCTATGCGTTTGCTTCTAGGACTTGTGGCTATGGCCCTGTGGGCTGACAACTGGCCGGGGTGGCGGGGGCCTACGGCGAACGGCATTTCTATCGAGACGGGGGTTCCCAATAGGTGGTCTCCGACGGAGAACATCGCTTGGAAGACGCTTTTGCCGGGTCGGGGGCGGAGCTCGCCGATCGTGTGGGGAGACCGCATTTTTCTCACCGCCGAACTGGATGGCGACGTGATTCCCGGCGCCGAGGCGCCGATTTATGTTCTGCGGGGAGGGCCGTTCCTGCACCCTGACAGCCAAGGCGCTGATCGGTCGCATCAGCTGGTGGTCCTGTCGCTCGATCGCAAGTCGGGCAAGATCCTGCGGCAAAAGATAGCCTATGGGGGCAAGGTTTTTGACAATCGCCACAAAGCCGGCAGCTATGCAGCCCCGACGCCGATAACGGACGGCCGGAACGTCTACGCCTACTTTGGCTCGGAGGGGCTCTATGCCTTCGACTACGACGGCAAGCTGTTGTGGACGTTTGATCCGGGCCCGATCAAGACAATCGGTATGGGTCCGGGCACCTCGCCCGTAATGGATGCCGACCGGATTTTCTTGCAGTGTGACAACGGGGAGCAGAAAAAGTCCTATCTCGTGGCCCTCGATAAGAAAACCGGCAAGACCGAATGGCGGGTGGAGTCGCCGGTGAATTTGACTTGGTCGACGCCGTTGTTCTTCGATGGGGCGCTGGTGACGGCGGCTACCGAGAAGGTAATCGCCTACGATCCGAAGACCGGCAAGCAGCTTTGGGAGGCGCCGGGCGTGAAGGGGAACTCTGTTCCGAGTCCCGTCAGCGGTGACGGCGTGGTGGTTGTTTCGGCTGGTTACCCGGAGAAATTCGCCGCGGCCATTGGGCCCAGGAGCAAGGCCCTTTGGAACTACGCTAAGGGCACCGCCTATGTCCCGTCCCCGATTTTCTATGGCACCTATGTCTACTTGATCACCGATAAAGGCCTACTGACCTGTATTGATTCCAAGACAGGGGAAGTGAAGTACGAAGGCAAGCGGCCGCCGGTGCCGGCCACATTTGCGGGCTCTCCAGTTGCGTATGATGGAAAGATTCTAATTATCAATAAAGATGGAGACTCCTTTGTGATCAAAGCCGGAACCGAGCACACCGTGCTCTACTCGAACTCGATCGGCGAGCCCGTGCTGTCGTCCCCCGCCTTGTCGAACAGCATGCTGTTCCTGCGCGGTAAAGACCATCTTTTTGCCATCGCCGCGCAATGAGAAACGCAATGGCTTGGCTCGCAATTGGTGCTCTTTTGCTGGCCCACCAGGATTGGTGGAATTGGTCGACGGCGTATCCGCTGGCTTTCGGCTTTCTGCCGGTCGGCCTTTGGTACCACGCCCTTTTCACGCTTGCGGCGGCCCTACTGATGGCGGGCTTGGTTCATTGGTGTTGGCCCTCCGGCCTTGAGCGAGACGAATGATCCCTGCGCTTTTCGTGTTGGCCTATTTGGCCATTGTTCTCTACATCGGCATCTTTGCCTTTCGGCGATCGGGCGGTCCGGCGGCGGAAGACTTCTTCCTGGCGGGTCGATCTCTGGGGCCGTGGGTGTTTCTGCTCAGCTTGTTCGGCACGCACATGACGGCGTTTGCCATTCTCGGTTCGAGCGGCCACGCGTTCAACTTCGGCATCGTTACCTACGGCTTGATGGCTTCGATCTCGGCGCTGGTCGTGCCGGTTTGTCTGCTCTTTCTGGGGACCCGGCTTTGGTCGGTCGGCAAGCGATTCGGGCTGATCACCCCGGTGCAAATCTTCCGTGATCGCTGGGAATGTGGACACATTGGCACGTTGATTTTCTTTCTTCAGGCCGCCTTGCTGGTGCCGTACATCATCATCGGCGTGATGGGCGGCGGCACGACGCTTAGCGTCATCAGCGGCGGCTTTATCCCTTTTTGGCTGGGTGGTCTGCTTGTCGCGTTGGTCGTGATGAGCTACGTATTCTTCGGGGGGATGCGCGGCACGGCCTGGGTTAACACGTTTCAAACGGTGTTGTTCCTGGGTTTCGGCGCCATTGCCGTCACCCTGATCGGGCAGGGTATGGGCGGATTCACCAGTGTGACCGAGCGCCTGTTGCGCAACCCCGCCACGGCGAGTTTACTCACCCGCGAAAAGTTCTCGCTCGCGGCGTTCTTCAGCTACACGTTTAACCCTCTGTCGGCGATCGCTTTTCCTCATATCGCGATCTTTTGCCTCACTGCCCGCAAGGTGACGCAGTTCAAGCGGACGGTGATTTTTTATCCGATCTGCATCCTGCTGATCTGGCTGCCATGCGTCTACCTTGGGGTGGCCGCCAACCAAGCTACCGACATCCCGGCCATCGAGGCCAAAATCGAAGCCCGCGTCGCGACGGGTCGCCCGGTTCCGGGGGACGACGTCATGCTGCAACTGCTGAATCGATATGCTCCGGGTTGGATCGCGGGGCTACTTGGTGCCGGCATTATGGCCGCGGTGATGGCTAGCGATTCGCAGATTCTGGCGCTCTCGACCATGTTCACCGAAGATATTTTCGCCTTCTACGGGGGCAAGGCCAGGTTCGGGGAAAGCGCACAGATTTTTACGGGTCGGCTGTTCGTGATCCTGGTCACGGCCTTTGCTTATTTCACGGCGCTCAACGCCAAGGTGGCGATCTTTGATCTTGCTGTGCAATACGCCTTCGCCGGCTACGCCGCCATGTCGCCGCTGTTTGTCGCGGCGCTGTGTTGGCGCGGTTCGACCAAGTGGGGAGCCCTGGCCGCCACGTTGTTCATC
>CANNLB010000541.1 GCA_947505565.1 Acidobacteriota bacterium
GGTCATCACCTGAACTTCCTGCAACGCGTCCACGCTCGGGGTGTAGCCGATGCGATTATCCATCGAATCGTTCACGTCGACGCCGTCGAGCAGGAAGTTGTTGGTCTGCTCGCGATTGCCGTTGACAAACGCGCGACCGGAGAAGCGGGTCGCCGTGTTGACGGAGCCGGGATTGGTCTGCACCGCGCCCGGAATGAGCAACATCGCCGAAACGATGTTACGGCCGTTCAGGGGCAGATCGGTTAGCCGCTTGGCGGTCAACGTTTCGCCCGTCTGGGTGCTCTCGGTCTGCAAGGCCGGAGCGAAATCTTTCACTTCCACGGACTCGGTCACTTGACCAACTTGCAAAGAAAGATCGACGCGCGCGGTCTGGTTCGTCTCAAGACGGAACGGACCGACGACCGACTTTCGAAAGCCCTGCACCTCGGCCGTTACACTGAAGCTGCCGATCGGTAGAAAGGTGAAGGTGTAGAGACCAGAATCGTTAGTCGTAGTTTCGTAACGCTGATTCTTGCCCGTGTCAGTGGCGGTAACCTTTACTTTCGGAATGGCGGCACCACTCGGGTCGCTCACCGCGCCGGTAATGGAACCGGTAATGGTCTGCGCGTTCAACGCCAACGGCGCCAAACTGAACAACAAAACGCTCGTGAATTGGAATTTACTCATGTAGAAGGAGGTCCCCGTATTCCCCCATCGTAACGCCGACGCCACCCACGAGCAATAGGCAAACGCTACATTCTAAAGGACTTAATATTCCAAATTCCGTAACCCGATATGGATCTTGGAAGAAGCCACCCTACAACAGCGTCGCGTCCAGCGTCCGCTCCTCGCTCATCTCCGGCTCCAATTCCGTCGCAAGTCCTTGCAACCACGCCAGTAAGCTCTCCCTCTCCCCATCAAAATACAACTCCACCATCTCTCGCACCGCCACCTGACGCATCGCCTCCCGATCCCGTATAGGTGTGTAAATAAACGACCGACCCGCCTTCCGCCGTGCCAATAAGCCCCGTTTCGTCAGCCGTTCGAGCAGCGTCAAAACCGTCGTATAAGCCAGCGGCCGTTCGCCCGCCAGCGCCGCCCGCACGCGACCCGCATTCCCCTCACCCAGGCTCCACAGCGCCCGCAAACAATCCAGTTCAAGCGGCGGAGGAATCTCGCGAGTGACAGGCAGACGGGGCATCTTTATCCCTTGGTTACCAGCGCTCCGGACAGCTTCGCCGCAAAATCCGTCGACGGCTTCACCGGCTCCCGAACCGGCACCGTCGGAACCGAAAACGGAACTGGTTCGGCCAGGAACCGATCCTGCTTCAACAACGACCGCTCCAGCGACGGGATATACGCCGACCAACAGCCCTCCACCATCGCATCCCGCGCAATCGCCTGCCGCACCGTCTCCATCTTCGAATCAAGATTGTCCAGATGATGGAGTAACATCGCCTCCAAGGTCGACGGCAACTTCGGCGACCCATACGCCAACTCGCCATGATGGCTCGCTACTAAATGCTCGACCAGAAGCCGCAACTTCGGCGGGAAGTTCGGCACCTGCCCAACCCTCTCGGTGATCATCCGCAACCCGATCAAAATGTGGCCAACCAACTGTCCTTCGTCCGAATAGCCGAAGCCCCGATCGTAGGTCAACTCGTCCACCTTGCCAATATCGTGCAAAATCACGCCGGTCAACAGCAGATCTTTATCAATACCCGGGTAATGCGCCGCGGTGAACTTCGCCAGCGTCGCCAGCGAAAGCACGTGCTCAAGCAAGCCGCCGATCCAAGCATGATGAATCGTCTTCGCCGCTGGAGCCGTCTTGTATTTCTCCACCAACTCCGCATCCGCAAAAAACACTTCAATCAGCGCCTTCAAGTGCGGATTCGTCATCGCCGCCACATGTTGCCCGAGTTCGGCAAACATCTCGTCCCGGTTCCTCGTCGACGAAGGGAAATAGTCGGCTTTATCGACATCCCGATCATCAACGGGCTGAATGCGATGAATTGTCAACTGCATCCGCCCCTGGTAGATCGCCGTCAACCCCTTCACCTTGATGTAGTCATGCCGCTCAAAGGTGTCCATCACCTCGGCGACGTGATCCCACATCTTGGCGTCGATATCGCCCGATTTGTCTCCCAGCGTGAGCGAGAGATAAGGCTCGCCCGTCTTCTTCTGCCGGATCTCCTTGTGTAAGACAAGGAACGTGGTCTGGATCGCCTGATTGGCCTCTAGTTGGTTGGCGAACTGTTTCATTTAGGACTTCGAAGTGGACTTTACTTTGATCGAGGTTCCGGGGACGGGCACGGCCCACAACAACCGTTTCTTGCGCACCTGCATGGCGACCTCTTCCTTGGTGATCGTTTCCGGCTTCAATTGCGCCGGATCGGTCCACTTGGTCGACTTGCCCGGGGCGGCACCGGAATCGACAAACCCTTCGCGAATTTCGAGAAACGCATCCTGACGCAACTGGGTCAGATAGGCGCGAATCGCCGGCTCCATCTTCGGCGCGTACATCTTGTTCATGATTTCGCCGCTCACCTCTTCAAAGTCGGCCAGGCCGGCTTGATGATGTTCTTCGACGAAAAGGAGCATCCAACCGTTCGGCATCTTGACCGGATCGATGGCCGTATTCCGCGCCGCGGGCCAAACAGCGTCTTCCAGCTCTTTCCGCAATTCGCCCTTTTTGTACGGAGGCAACTCGCCTTCGTTCTGCGCCGTCTCGGCTTCGGAGTTCTCGCGAGCGAGGTCTCCAAACTTTTCACCCTTCCGCGAGCGGGCGACCAGATCTTTGGCTTTCTTCTCCACCGCCTCTTGCGCCTTGGCGTCCTTGCCGTCGGTGCCCAGGAACAACTCCCGCAGAAACACCCGCTCTTCCCGTTGGAACTCTTGCTTGTGCTCGGTGTAGTACTTCTGCGCATCCGCCTTCGGAATCGAAATCTTCGACGTCACTTCCTGGCCGATCACCCGGCGCGTCAAAAACTGGTTCTTCGTCTCCGACTTGTAGTCCTCAAACGACATCCCGGTCTGTTCCTTCACGTACTGCTGGAACTTTTCCTGGTCGGCAATCTTGGTCTGTTGCTGAATCCGGGCCACCTGCTTGGTCACTTCAGGGTCAACGTTAATGCTCAACTCCTTGCCCTTTTGCACCAGCAGCATTTGGTCGATCTTCTCGCGCAGCAGGTCCTTGGCCCGTTCGTCGACCATCCGGTCAACGTCCGCGGCCGGCACCTTCTGTTCCTTAGCCGCTTCCAGCAGCCCTTTCTTCATCCGGTCAATTTCACTGCGGGTGATGATCTCGCCGTTGACTTTGGCGACGATCTGCTCCATCACAATGACATCGGCCGCATAGAGCGACGCGCAGCAAACAACCGTACCGAGAATACGCAACTTCATATGGTGACTATTTTACCGCCAGAAAGTCCAACGCGTGCAAGGTGTCTTGCAGATACCCAAGTAACTTCTCCGGGGCCGTCACCGGATAGGGGTCCGCCGGC
>CANNLB010000542.1 GCA_947505565.1 Acidobacteriota bacterium
GCCTTAAGCGCCGCCGTCATGGCCCGATGGGCGCGTAGGCACCTACAATCCGCTAACCCAACGCCAGCCGCGTCATAGGCCGTTTCTTCGGATTGGTGCCGCCTAAGGCGGGCGAAAAGCTGACCGTCCCACCGCTTCAATTGCACGCACAGTCCGTGATCACGGGTCGGGTGGTGGATGAGGACGACGAACCGGTAGAAAGAATCATGGTGCAGGTGGCCGCGCTGCGCGGCGGTCAACTTATGCCGATGCAGGGCGGGCCGACGAATGACTTGGGAGAGTTCCGGATCTCGGGATTGGGGGCGGGAAAGTACTATCTCGTCACGCAAGGGATGCCTCGGGGAACGACGAAGGAGCGGCGGGGCTACTTGACTACCTATTACCCAGGCACGAGCGAGGTGGGGGCCGCCCTGCCGGTTGAGTTGCGACCGGGGCAGGTTTCGACTCCGTTCCAGATTCGGCTCCAGCACGGAAACCTCTTCCGCGTTCGGGGCCGCATTCAGGGTCTGTCGGGCAATTACCGCTCCATGGGCGTCCGCCTAGCCCCTCGGCGAGACCCGGCGGGCGGGCGAATGATCTCGATGGGCTTTCCTGGAGGGCAGGGAGGGCTGCAACCGGATCACACGTTTGAGTTAGGCAGCATCGCGCCGGGAATATATGACCTCGTCCTGGTGGGCCAAAGCGGCGTCGAATGGGGTCATGCTCCCCTCACCGTCACGCAGAACGATCTGGACGATTTGGTGATCGCGGCGCAAGCACCGGTGTCGGTGCGCGGGACCGTCAAATTTGACGGGGAGACGACGATGTCCTTGGCAGGGCTGCGTGTTTTTATCTACCCGACCTTGGCCGGATCCGCGCTGTCGCAAGCCCAGACCGATGCCAAAGGGGAGTTCACCTTGCAGGAGGTGGGGCGTCAGGCCTATCGAATGAACCTGGACCCGGGGAAGGCGGCTTACGTCAAGCGGGTACTCATGGGCGGGCAGGATCGTGTTCTGGGCGGACTCGATTTTTCCAGCGGAGCGACCGAGTTGGAGATCGTCCTGGGAACAAAACCGGCGACGTTGAGCGCCACGGTGCGGCGCGAATCGGCGGACGCCTCTTCGGGATGCGTGCTGTTGATCCCGGACGGCGTGACCTCGATCTCCTACGCTGTCCCGTTTCGCGCGGGAATTCAGTCCGTCGCCATGCCGGCCGCCAATGGCGAATTCGGATTTTCGTCCTTACCCCCGGGCAAGTATCAGGTGTTGGCGACGGAATCGAACCTGATGTGGATTACGCTTCCAGAAACCATTCTGGAAAAATTACAGACTAAGATGACGACGATAGAAATCAAAGAGGGCGAAAACAAGTCGGTCGCCTTGGTCCAGCTCAGTCGGAAGGATATGGCCGAGTCCGGCGTCGACATCGACCAATGAGATTCCTCTTCGTGTTGCTTGTCGTGAGCAGTCTGCAGGTGGCTTCGCGGCACGGTCCGGGACGGAGCGACTCGGGCACCCGTCGAACGAGCGTTGGTTCTCCTCGTGGCGGTCGGCAAAAAGGTGCTCGAAACCCGCTCGGGTAGTGACGGCCGCTTCGACTTCGATGCGCTGCCCGGTGCCCGGTATACGGTACAGGCCGTCGCGGATGGTTTCCGACCGCTCGACGCACTGCCATTAGAACTCATCGCTTCGGAAGACCGACGGGACTACGAACTACGGTTGAACTTGGAAATCCGCATCGACGGCCAGGTGACGAAAGCCCCCGGCGAGCCAGCCAGCGCGGCGACCGTTGAAGCGCGTCAAAACGGAGTAGCTGTTGGTCCCCGACTGGAGCAACGAGAACGGGCTATTCCGGTTGACCAGTCCCACTCCCGGCCAATACGAAATCGCGGCCGCGCGCGGCATTACGTGGGAGCCCGTGCGGGGCGAATCGTTTACGCTGACGCGGCTCGCTCAACCGGTGACGCTGGCCTTCGGCTAGCCGATCCCGCAATTGGTGCCGGTCGGCTCTCCACCACCGCTGAACGTCTACGACTTGGCCGAGAGCCCGATCTAGACTCACGGCTGCCTGGTGATCGAGGACGTGTTCGCCGGCACAGACAACTTACTGGCCGACGGCGGCGCTCCAACCCCGATTCCCGTGCCCGTCCGCCCCGACTGCTAAGCGCCCCGACCGTGCTTCCGTTCGAGCGACCGGAGATACTCTTCAATCGTCGCCGCCTGATTCAGGAATAGATGCGAAACGAGCCTAGAAATGGGGTGATAGATTTCTGCATTTTCCGTAATCTTCAGCGACGTTCCCGCCCCAGCAGGAGCGAGTTCATAGACCCAGGTGCCACCAAACGGCAGATCCGGCTGCGCGATCTTGACCACTAGTCGCGAGGGCGGCCGGCTCTCGACGACGGCGAACGTAATCGATTCGCTCTTGCGGTCGACCTCCCGCCAAACCGGCATCCCGTTCCGCGCCGGCAGCACCTCAACGCACGAAAGATCGGGCCGGAAGCTCGCCGCGTTCGAAAAATCCGTAATCGTGCTCCAGACGGCGGCAGGTGCCGCCGCAAACTTCGTCTCCCGCGTCGCCGTGTGCTTTTGATTAAGTGAATAGCCGATCCCGATGACCGTTCCTAGCACGACGACCGTACAGAGTAGAATCCGCGAGAGCAGTTTGAAGTAGCGCGTCAGCATGGAAACGACAGGGTCCGGCGCGCCCCAGCCGCGGCGCGCGAAGCGAGCAACTCATGGGCTAGGTAGACGGCGTTGGCAGAATCGCGCGGGGAACAAATCAACGGCTGACGCGCCTCGTTGACGCAATCGGCAAAATATTGCAGCTCTGCTGCGTAACCGTCCATCGTCTCCAATTGAAGCTCCTCCGTTTCGCCGTCGAACTTATATAGCTTCGGGGGGCGATTGTCGGTGGAGTAGTCGACCGTGCCGCCGTCGGCGGAGACGGTGTATTCCATCGAAAACGGATACGACTTCGGATGGTGCCAGCCGCCGGTGACGACGACCGAACCAATGTCGGGATAGTGCAGCGTCGCGTTGAGGAAGTCGATACCCGCTTCCAGGTTTTCGTAACCCGTGGCGCTGACGGCCTCCGGCATGCCGAAAAGGTGCAGGCACATGTCGATGTCGTGGATCAGAAGGTCGAAGACGCCGCCGCCCGACTTGTCCGAGTTCTTCAGCCACTGGCTCCAAAACGGCGCGGCGCAACGACGACGGAAAAGCGCAGACCGAACTTGGCCCAAGTGCCCGCTCGTGAGTTGTGCACGAAGGGCGGTGTAGGCCGGGAAGAAGCGGAGCACTTGCGCGGTCATCAAAATGCGGGCGGCCTTTGCGGCTTCCTCAATCATCTGGTCGCATTGGGCCAAGTTCAGCGCCATCGGCTTTTCGACGAGGACATGCTTGCCCGCACGGAGTGCGGCGATTGAAAGTGGGGCGTGAAGATCGGTGGGCAGGCAGAGATCGACGGCGTCGATATTAGGGTCGTCAAAAGCCT
>CANNLB010000543.1 GCA_947505565.1 Acidobacteriota bacterium
CTCCGGCCCCTCATCCTGCGACAGATTGAACGCCCGCCCGATACCCACCTCGCTCGTGGCCAGCATCCCGATGCACCGCGCGACGTCTCCCCCGTAGACATGGTGCAACCGCAAATGCGGCCCCGCCGGAACCAGAATCGGCCCGCCATCCCTCAGTCTCCCCCAGTAAGCTGCGATCCGGCTATAGTGGTCTCGCTCACTGTTCACCATCGGCAACCGCAACACACTCACCGGCAACCCCGCCGCCAGCAACGCCTCCTCCGCCGCCCGCTTCTCCACGCCATACAGCCAATCCCCATAGTCCGCACTCTCCACACCGGGATCCGCCATCACCGGACCCTCGTAATGCTCCTCCCGAAACGGCCGCTCCAACCCCTTCCGAACCAGATACACCTGCCCCGTACTCAACATCACATACCGACCGACCCGCCCCCCGAAAACCCGCCCGGCCACCTCCCCTTCCGGCCCCGTATACAGCGTCGTGTCCACTACCAGGTCAAAACTCCGCCCTCCCACGGCGCTTTGTAAATCCGCCTCACTCCGCCGATCGCCCAACAACCGCTCGACCCCCACCGGCAATGCCGTCACCGTCAGCCCCCGGTGAAACACCGTCACCCGATACCCCTTCTCCACCAACGTCCGCACAATCCCCGGACCCAAGTTCCGTGTTCCGCCAATCACCAAGGCCTGCATCTCAACGCATCATACCCCACCCCATTCGCTACACTCAGGTCAATGCTAATTTGCCCCGTCCGCGACTGCCAACAGGCACTCGCCTCCGCGGACCACCGCCTCCTCTGCCCCCGCGGCCACTCCTTCGACGTGGCCCGCACCGGCTACACCAATCTCCTCCAACCCCAGGACCGCCGGTCCAAGAATCCGGGTGATACCGCCGCCGCCGTCGCTGCCCGCCGCCGCCTTCATGACCGGGGCGTCACCGCCCCCCTCCTCGCTGCCATCGCTAACTTCGCCGCCCCCACCGCTCAGGACGTCGTCCTCGACGCCGGCTGCGGCGATGGCTTCTACCTCGGCTCCCTCGCCCAGCAGACCTCCTGCCAAGCTCACGGCGTCGATATCTCCGTCCCCGCCGTCG
Organism: Acidobacteriota bacterium; assembly: GCA_947505565.1. Lineage (GTDB taxonomy): Bacteria > Acidobacteriota > Terriglobia > Bryobacterales > Bryobacteraceae. The sequence continues at coordinate 1,094 of CANNLB010000543.1, forward strand.
ATGCCGCCGCCCGTCGCTACCCCTCGTGCCACTGGATCGTCGCCAATGCCGACCGTCAGATCCCCTACGCCGACGCCACTTTCTCCCTCGTCCTCTCGATCACGGCCCGCATGAACGCCCCCGAATTCCGCCGCGTCCTACGCCCGGACGGCCGCCTCCTCGTCGCCATCCCGGCGGCGGAGGACTTCATCGAACTCCGCGGTGCCACCCGCGACCGCGTCGAACGCACCGTCGAAACCTTCCGCCCCGCCTTCAACCTCGTCACCCACCAACGCGCCACCACCGTTGCCGACCTCGACCCCGCCTCCGTCCTCGACATCCTCCTCGCCATCTATCGTCCCCTCCAATCCACCCCGCCCACCGCCACCCGCGTCACCTTCAGCCTCGATCTGCTCCTCTTCGCTCCTGCCAATTAGTCTTGGCGGCTTGCGGGAAGTCGGCCCCCATGTTGCGAAGCTGCTCCAGCACAATCGGTTTCGTCAGGTACGCGCACATCCCCGCCGCCAAACATTCGGCCGTTAGCTACCACGGTCACCTCGATTCCGGTCTTGCACAGCAGTCCCAGGATCATGCGTTGGTTCGTTAGGTTATCCTCGGCCACCAGGACGCGCAGTGCCGCCGATATCGGTATCGTCGCCGCTTCCAGCCCCGATACGAGTGTGCTCGCCACTATCACTAGGAAGCTCCACCGTAAAAGTTGACCCCTTACTCGCGCTGCTCGTGCAGCCGATCGTTCCCCCATCGCATCGACCAGCCGCCGCGAAATCGCCATGCCGCTATCCTGCACCGAAAGCAGCACCGTGCCGGGTCAATCTCGATCCAACCTAGAGCCGCCCCCTCCGTCTTCAACGCCAGAGTTAACTGTTTTCGGTTGGCCACCGGCCGGGCCAAATTACATACTTCGATTAGCAGCTCAGACAAACAAACCGGAATCCGCTCCATATGCAAATGTCCGGCATCGATTTTAGAAAGATCGAAACTGTCGTTGACAACGTACAGTAGGCACTCCGCCGACGATCGCAGCGGAGAAAGTAACTCCGTCTGGTTCTCGTCGAGTCGAGTCCCAGCCAGTAGCTCCGCCGAGCCGAGCACGCCATCCATCGGCATCCGCAACTCATGACTCCTGGTCGCCAGAAACTCTGTTTTCACGCGCGCCCCCGATTTGGCCCGCCCGTTCGCCGCCTGCAGCTCCCGGGTCCGGTCCGCCACGCGAGCTTTGAGTTCCGCCGTCCGTTCGGCTTGGGCACTCGCTTTGCCGCAGACCCACAACCAACCCAACAGCAACTAGCCGGCGATCGCCACGAGGCGGAACCAGAGCGCCTCGGAGTAAAGCGGCAGAATCTCCCACGCCAGCGTCGTCTCCCGTACCACTGACCCGTCCTCCCAGCTCGAGCGGAGCTGGAAACGGCACTGCCTCCCGTCGATTCAACGCCGGCTGCCCTTGCTTGTCGACTCCTTCCAGGAAATAGGCAATCGATACCGCGTGTTGATTGGCGTCGGACCGTAGGCTGGCATCAGGATGCGAGTCGGCACCACGCTCACCACCCCTTGCAGAGAGGCAAACAACAGTCGGCCATGGGGCGGAACGACCGACCCCTGGCCCCGGCACATGCCGAAGTTGGTGCTCCGCAGTCCATCGGTCCGGGTCAGGCGAAGGTCCGTCTCCCGTGTGCCAGCCAGCCAGCGCATGGGATCCAGGCGTACCACGCCGTTTCGCGTCGCCCCTTCAAATCGCTCCCTTGTGGTTGTGCGGCAGCGCAAAAAAACTATCATTGAGTAATCCTCTCGGTCCCCAAGCCATCGGTATCCCACGCGAGTCCCGGCGGACCAAGTGCGAAGAGCTTCCAATTTCCCTGTCCGCTGAGCTTCCGCCCGACCTCTTTGCTGAGCAGCGAAGGCCAAACGTACAACCCACTGGATCGCTACACGTAGGCTGGCCATTGGTCGGATGAACCCACCAACCCGAGATTCGACCGGAGCCAACTACGAGCGAACCCGACGCCCGATCCCGCGCCGCTGGTGGCGGCGCCAGTGAGTCAGTCCGCGACTCATTGAGTCCGTCCAAACGTCTCCATTTTCTTCCAGTAAAATCGAGTTGACGACATCGCCCGCCAACCCTTCCGCCTTGCCATAGAAGCCGACAGACGAGTCGCGCAAACACAGGAGTTCGCCCATGAGTGCACCTATCCGGAGATCTCCTTCCCGGTCTTAGAACAGCGCCGTGACGACTTGCGGTGCTAGCATTACGGAGTCAAAACGCCTATAGCGCAGCCGGATGAGTCCCCCGCGGACTCCTCACCAAATGCCACCGTGCGCGTCTTCGATCACCGGTTCGTAAGCGCTGCCGTTGCCAAATCCTTCCGGCAGCGGCCAACTCTTC
>CANNLB010000544.1 GCA_947505565.1 Acidobacteriota bacterium
GGGTTCGGCGAGGTATTTGCCTAAGCGGAGCAGGCCCTGGGCGGCGATGGCGGCGGCCGAGGAGTCGACGGGTTCGTGGTCGTTGAAGGGCTCGGCGGGGCGTTCGAGATAGTGGCCCATGCGGGCGAGGCCGGGTGCGCCGGTGTCCCAGTAGGGGATGCCGTCGGTGGGGGTGTGTGCGAGGTAGAAGTCACAGGTGGCGCGGGCGGCGCGGACCATGAAGGCCTTCACGTCGGCGAAATCGCCGGGTTCGGTAGCGAGGAATTCGAGCTGTTCAGCGTAGCCGAGCATGGCCCAGGCGAGGCCGCGGGTCCAGGTGGAGTAAGGGGAATAGCCTTGCTGCGAGTTGGGGCAGCGCTTGTTGCCGTCGTTGCGGTTGAAGATGATTTCGTGGGCGGTACGGCCGGGGAGATCGAAGGCGTCGCGGCCATCGCCGTAGAAGATGACGTGTTCGGCGGTGACGCGGGCGTGCTGGATCATGCGGTCAAGGAGGGAGATTTTGCGGTCGTTTTCGCCCATCAGGACGTGGCCGAGGCGGTGGGAAACGGAGAGGGCTCGGAGGGTCCGCATGGTGTCAACGAAGAGCGAGTGGGGGCCGTTGAAAGAGTAGATGTATCCGTTGCCGTCGGCGGTCGTGCTCCAGCGGGCGGCTTGGACGGCACCGGTGCATTGGAGGGCGAGGATGTAGAACTGCTCTTCCCAGGGGTCGTGGGGAATCGCACCTTCGCGCATGAGGCGAAGGAGGTTGCCGTAGGTGCTGACGTTGTTGAAGCCGTGGTCGTGGACGCCGATGTGGGTGATGTGGGGTGCCATGTAGCGGCGGGTTCGTTCGCGGCCGAGGTCGAGGAATTCGGTTTCGCCGGTCGCGTCGAATTGGAGGATGGGCGCGCCGAACTGGAAGCCCTGGGTCCATTCGGTCCAGCCGCGGCTTGTGTATTGCCCTTCGATCGTGAAAACCGGGGCGCCACTTTCGGGTTGCCAGGAGGATTCGAGATTGCGGATTTTGGCGGCGGAGGCCTGCCAAAGAGTGGTGAGGGCGCCGCGGAGATCGGCGGGTTTTAATTGCGTATCAACAAAGATCATTGGAGATTAGTGTAACGTTTGAAACCACTCAGGCTTTGGATCGCGCTTCCAGAGAGAAGATGTTTTCTTTTGGGTGAGATGACAGACCGCTAGGGTTCTTAATCCGACGAACTACGTTCTGGCGATAATGGCGAATGGTTTCGTCGCGGATGAGGTGATTGATTTTACGTCGGAGGAGGGCGTTTTCCGAGTGGAGGCGCATCGCGAGAATAAGGCCTTATGGGGGGAGTTTATGGAGTCGGTATGGCGGACGCTGGAGGCGGAGGCGGTATACGTGGATCTGGATTTAGAACTGGCGCGGAGTGGGGCTGGGGTGGTAACGGTGCTGGTAAAGGGCGAGGGAGGGCAGTCGAAGGCGCGGGAAATTCTTGACAGATTTCGGCCGATGGCGATACGGCACTACGCCAGTCTTTCGATTGACGGGTTTGTGGAGCATCCGCAGATGGCGTCTTCGGTGCAGAATGAAGGGGCGGCGGCTTAGTCGTCTTCCCAGGGTTCGACGTGGACGAGGACGTTTTGAACCCACGGCAGTTTTTGCTTGATGGCGGTTTTGACTTTGCCGGAGATGAGGTGGGAGTCTCGCACGCTGAGGTGGGAGTCGACCTGCAGATGGAGGTCGACGTGATATTGCAGGCCGGTTTTTCGGGCGTAACACTTTTCAACTGCGCGGGCTCCGGGGACTTGGAGGGCGACGTCGCGGACGGCGCGGAGTTTGTCGTCGTCGGGCATTGTGTCCATGAGTTGGATAGCAGTTTCCCGGATGACTTGAGTGCCGAGGAAGCTGACGATGAAGCCGACGGCGATTCCGCCCAGGTGATCGGCTTCGACGAAGCGAACGGGATAGTAGAGGGTGAGGCCGAGGGCGGCGAGAGCGACGGAGCCGGAGAGGATATCGACGAAATCGTTTTGCCCGTCGGCGAGGAGGGAAGCGCTGCCGAGGTTTTTGCCGAAATGGAGTTTGGTCCAGGAGAGGGCGGCTTTTGCGGCGATGGAGACGACGATGGCCCCAATGGCCCACGCTTCGGGCGGCGGTTCGGCGACGCCGACCTTGCTCCAGCTCCGCCAGCAGATGGCGACGCCGGTAGCGGAGAGAATGCAGCCCATGGCGAAGCCGGTGAGGATTTCGAAGCGGCCGTGGCCGTAGGGGTGGTTCTGGTCGGCTGGGCGAGAGGCGACCGTGAGGCCGAGCCAGACGAGACCGCTGCTGACGACGTCAGCGGCCGATTCGAAGCCGTCGGCGAGGACGGAGGTGGAATGGGCCTGGGTGCCAACGATGATTTTGAGGACCGCCAGCAGTCCGCTGACCGCCATTCCGGTGAGGGCGAGGCGGCGCGCGAACTGGTAGGCGGCTTGCACGGATTACTCGATGACCAGGAGCAGGTCTTTGGAATCGACCTGCTGACCGGCGTTGACTAACTTCTGGGTTACCTTACCGGCGACCGGGGAATAGACGGTGGTTTGCATCTTCATGGCTTCCATGACGAGGAGGCGCTCGCCCTTTTTGATGACTTGGCCGACTTCGACGGCGACCGAAGAGACGGATCCGGGGATGGGAGCACCGACGTGGCCGGGGTGGGCGGGGTCGGCCTTGAGCCGGGAGGCGGTGACGGCGATGAGGCTGCGGTCCCGAACGACGACTTCGCGGGGTTGGCCGTTGAGGTCGAAGAAGACGGTGCGGGTGCCATCTGGATGCGGATCGGACGTGGTTTGGAACTTCAGGATGAGGCTTTTGCCGGGTTCGATTTCGACGGCGATCTCTTCGCCTCGCTTCATGCCGTAGAAGAATTGCGGCGTGGGGAGGGCTTCCAGGTCGCCGTACTGCTGGTGGCTTTGGGCGAACTTGGTGAAGACCTCGGGGTACATGAGGTAGCTGAGGACGTCGGTGCGGGAGGGCTTGCGCCCGATCTTCTTTTCGATGGTGGCTTCGGTTTCTTTTAGATCGACGGAGGGAAGGAGGGCACCGGGTCGGCCTTTGCGGGGTTTGCCGCCCTTTAGGATGACGTTGGCCAGCTTTTTCGGCCAACCTCCGGGCGGTTCGCCGAGCGAGCCTTCGAACATGTCGATGACCGAATTGGGGAGAGTTACGGTGTGGTTGGGGCCGAGTTTTTCGATGTCGGCCATGGTGAGGCCGTGAGAGACGAGGAAGATCGCCATGTCGCCGACGACCTTCGAAGACGGAGTTACTTTGACGATGTCGCCAAAGGCCATGTTTACTTCAGAGTAAGTGCGGGCGATTTCGTTCCATTTCGCCCCGAGGCCCATGCCTTCGGCCTGTTCCTTCAAATTAGTAAACTGGCCGCCGGGCATTTCGTGCAGGTAGACTTCGGCGGTGCCGGAGCGAAGGCCGCTATCGAAGGGCATATAGAAGGGGCGGACGGCTTCCCAG
>CANNLB010000545.1 GCA_947505565.1 Acidobacteriota bacterium
CTCCAACCAATGGCATGGATCTCTCTACGAGTTCCATCGCAACAAGTCCACCGCCGCCAACGACTGGTTCTCCAACCGCTCCGGCCTCAAACGCGAAAATCTCATCCGGAACCAATACGGAGCCTCCTTCGGCGGCCACATCATCCGGGACCGCGCCTTCTTCTTCCTCAATTGGGAAGATCGCAAGGACCGCTCCGCCTCCGCCCAACTCCGGACCGTCCCCACCGATGCTTACAAGCAAGGCATCGTCCAATTCCGCACCAACACCGGCGCCATTCAATCCCTCACCGCCGCCGAAGCCCGCCTCGTCGACCCCTCCGGCATCGGCATCTCCCCCGCCATGCTCAACATCCTGAAAGCCTACCCCGCCGGCAACGACCCCCAAGCCGGCGGCGACCGCGGCCTTAACTTCTCCGGCTTCCGCTTCAACGCCCCTCTCACCCGCAACGACCGCGCCTACGTCGCCAAAATGGATTTCAACCTCGACAAACAGGCCAAACACACTTTAATGCTGCGCGGCACCCTCGCCGACAACTCCCGCGATCAAGTCCTCGCCCAGTTCCCCGGCCAGGACGCCGCCGCCAAAAATCTCGACAATTCCAAAGGCCTCTCCGCCCGCTACACCGCCGTCCTCACCTCCAACCTCGTCAACGTCTTTAGCTACGGCTACACCCGCCTCGGCATCGCCCAGTCCGGCAACGGCAACCCCTCCCTCGGCTTCGGCGGCATCTCTAACCTCGAAAACTTCACCCGCGGTTTCGGCCGTTTCATCCCCACCTCCAACTTCGTCAACGACACGACGTGGACCAAGGGCAAACACTCCGTCCAGTACGGCATCAACTTCCGCGTCATCCAAAACGACCGCACCTCTTTCGCCAACTCCTTCGCCAGTTACTCTTTCAGTCGGAACACCCTCCGCGGGCTCGGCGCCGATCTTACTGACTCGGTTACCGCTTACATCCGCCAGCGTTCCGGTACGGCAACGCTCGCCCTCTCCGAAGCGCTCCAGGTTACCAACGCCTACGGCAATCTCTACGGCATCGTGAACCAATTCAGCGGCACTTACAACTTCGGTATCGATGGCAAAGCGGTTCCGCTGGGCCAACCCATCAGCCGCGGCTTTGCCGCCCGAGAATACGATTTCTACCTGCAAGACACCTGGAAGGTCCGCCGCGATCTAACGCTCACCTTTGGCCTCCGCTACTCCAACTCGACGCCCCCCTGGGAAGTTAACGGCGTCCAGGTCGTCCCCACCGTTCCCCTCGAAACCTACTTCGCCGAACGCGTCGGCGGCTCCGCCCTCGGCATCCCCGGCCACGCCCTCCCCAACGCCAAAATCACCTACGCCCCCGGCGGCCCCGGCAACAACGGCCCCGGCTGGTTCGATCGCGACAACAATAACTTTGCTCCCCGCATGAACATCGCCTGGGCTCCGGAATTCAACGGCACCGCCGGCAAACTCTTCGGGAAGGGAAGTGTCATCCGCGCCGGTGCCTCCATGCTCTATGACCGCTACGGCTCAGACATGATCGTCAACTTCGATCAATCCGGTTCCCCCGGCCTCGCCTCTTCGGTCACCCAACTCCGCAACACCAACTTCTCCGACTCGTTCCGCTACGCCGGTGCCGGCCTCCCCGCGCTGCCTCCCGCCCCGGCCGCGTCGTTTCCCTTCACCCCCGCCACCATCGTCGGCGGCTTCGGCTCCAACACCGGCGTCTACTCCAACCTCGTCGCTCCTTACTCGGTGCTTCTCAATATGACCTACGCCCGGAACCTTCCCGGCAAGCTCATGGTGGAAGTCGGCTACATCGGCCGCCTCTCCCGCAAAGGCCTCGTCCAGCAGGATATCTTCCAGGCCCTGACTGAATATAAGGATCAAAAATCGGGCACGACCTGGGCTCAGGCCGCCGGTATCCTCCGCGATCGCCTCGAATCGGGCATCACCCCGGCTCAGGTCCGCGCCAACCCCAGCATCCTCCCCACCGTCCCCTTCATTGAGAACATGTTCCCCGGCGCCGCCAACCGTACCTTCCCCGGCTCCGCCACGGCTAACTACTTCTTCTCGACCTACGGCACCTACGCCGGCTCCGACCTCGATGCCCTCAACGACATGGACCGCGAGCGCCTCCCCAACGGCTCCTGCATCTCGGCCACCGGTTGCAATACCTTCTTCCCGCTGCAAAACGCCGGCATGCGCGCCTGGGTCAACGCCGCCAACGCCAGCTACCATGGCGGCCAACTCGTCCTCCGCCGCCCTGTAACCAATGGCTTCGGCTTCGACTTCAACTATACCCTCTCCCACTCCTTTGACATCGTCTCCGCTGCCGAATCCGGAGCCGGCAACGGCGGGGCTATCATCCAGAACAGCTTCAATCCGAAAGCCTCCTACGCCTCCTCGGACTTCGACATCCGCCACAACATCACGACGAACTTCGTCGTTGAACTGCCCTTCGGCAAAGGTAAGTCCTTCCTGAACTCCGGTCCCGGCTGGGTCAATCAGTTCATCGGCGGCTGGCAGATCACGGCGCTGAGCCGTTACCGCACCGCCCTCCCCCTCAACATCTCCACCGGCGGTATCTATCCCACGAACTACCTCAGCAGTTCCATCGCGATCCTGAAACCCGGAGCCACCTTCCCCGAGAGCGGCACCGGCTTCGACCAAAATGGCAACCCAAGCATCTTCCGCAACACGAACGCCGCCCAGGCCTTCATCGGCCAGTATCCCGGACGGGTCGGCACCCGGAACATCCTCCGTGGCGCACCGCTCTTCAACACCGACATGTCCCTCGGCAAATACTTCCAGTTGCCCTTCGAAGGCCACCGCATCCAGGTCCGCGCCGAAGCGTTCAATGCGTTCAATACTGTGAACTGGGGCGATCCTACCCGGACTCTGGCGAACCCGGGCAACTTCGGCCAGATCACCTCCACCAACGGTGGCCCTCGCGTCATCCAACTTGCACTCCGCTACGAATTCTAAAAACCTATGAAATCCGCTGTCCTTTTCAGTCTCCTCGCCCTCACTGTTCTCCACGCGAAAAAAGAATCCCCGCCGGCCACCCCGACGGTGGGCATCAAAACGCCCGGTATTCAAATCCCTTTCGCCAACCTGAAGCCGGAAGCCGACATCGTCCTCCCCGGCTCGACGTATGTCGAGAAGGACGCGACCTATACCAACGACCAGGGCCACGTGCAAGCGGCGTCACTCGCCGTGGCGCCGCCCGGTGACGCCATGGACGACTGGCGGATTCTCGTAAACCTCGGCCGATCGCTGGGACTGACCCTGGCGTTCGACAGTGCCGAGGAGGTGCGCCGCGCCATCGCGGCGGCCTTGCCGGGTACACCCTACGCCGAGGCTGACCGCTTGGTCTTTACACGACCCGTACCGGCGCGGAACTGGCTCCAGGCCTCGAACCCCTCAGAGCGGTGGAAGTGGGACTTCCTCTATCAGGATCTCCCCCCGGTCAAGGG
>CANNLB010000546.1 GCA_947505565.1 Acidobacteriota bacterium
GAAGGAAGCCCACAAACAAAACGGCTTCGATTTGTTTTGGTGGAGAAACTTGACGGACTGCTCGGCGAACCAGTGGTCCTGGAAGAGCTCGATGGGAAGTTCGGAGGCGGAGCCGTTGATGCCGCCAGCGTCGCCGTGGTCGTGACGAACTTGTTGGCGCTGGGCGGGAGTGAGGCTGGCGGTGAAGTCGCCTTCGTGAAGGCGATGGGCGAAGCCATGGCGCTGGGTCTCGTCGACAAAGTGCATTTTGCCGATGGCGGCGGTGAGGTAGCCCTTTTCGGCGAAGTAGTGGGCGATGGTGCGGTTCGTCGTGGGGAGGGCGTCGTCGAGAATTTTCGCGCCGTGGGAGTGAGGGTGGAGTCCGGTGATGAGAGAGCCGCGGGATGGGACGCAAACGGGTGAGGGGCAGTAGGCGCTTTCAAATCGGAGCCCGCGGTTGGCGAGGCGGTCGATGTTCGGGGTGCGGACTTCGGTATTGCCGTAGCAGCCGGAGGCGCGGCGTTGGTGCTGATCCGACATCAAGAACAAGAGGTTATAACGGGTCGGGGCGAGAAGCGCGGGGGCGGCGAGGACGGCGCGACGGGAAATCATACCACCCATGCTACAAAGGAATTATGAGAACCCTCGCGCTCGGCCTCTTGTTGGCGGCGACCACCTTCGCTCAGTCGGCCGGTAAAATTGAGATTAAGATCCCTTACCAAAAGTTCGTGCTGAAAAACGGTTTGACGCTGCTTGTGCATGAAGACCGGAAGACGCCGATTGTCGCCGTGAACGTTTGGTACCACGTGGGTTCGAAAAACGAGAAGCCGGGGCGGACCGGGTTTGCTCACCTGTTTGAGCACTTGATGTTCAACGGGAGCGAGAATTTCAACCAGGACTATTTTCAGGCGATGGAACGGATCGGGGCGACGGACCTGAACGGCACGACCTCATTTGATCGCACGAACTATTTCCAGAACGCGCCGACTCCGGCGCTAGACCAGTTGCTGTTTCTGGAGAGCGATCGGATGGGTCATTTGCTCGGAGTGGTGGATCAGTCTCGGCTCGATGAGCAGCGCGGGGTGGTGATGAACGAGAAGCGGCAAGGGGAGAACCAGCCGTATGCGCTGGCGGAGGATCTGATTCTGAAGGGTGTGTTTCCGCCCGGCCACCCTTACTCGTGGAGCCCGATTGGCTCCGAGGCGGACTTGAAGGCTGCGGCGTTGCCGGACGTGAAGGAGTGGTTCCGGCGTTACTATGGGGCGGCGAACGCGGTGATCGCGATCGCGGGCGATGTGGATGCGGCGACGGCGAAGGAAAAAGTAGAAAAGTATTTCGGTTGGATTCCGCCTGGCCCGCCGGTTGGGCGGATGCAGGCGTGGGTGCCCCAACGGACGAATACGATTCGCGAGATTGCGCTGGATCGGGTGCCGCAGGCGCGGCTGTACAAAGTCTGGGCGGTGCCGGGTTACGGTTCGCGGGAGGGCGAAATGTTGGATTTGGCGGCGTCGATACTAGCCGGGGGAAAGACGTCGCGGTTGTACCGTCGGCTGGTTTATCAAGATCAGATCGCGACTACCGTGACGGCAGAGAACGAGCGGCTTGAGATTGCCGGGATGTTTTCGATCACAGCGACGGTGAAACCGGGCGGGAGCGTGGCGTCGGTGGAGAAAGCCGTAGATGAAGAGTTGGCTCGATTCTTGAAAGATGGCCCGACGGCGGCCGAGTTGGCACGGGCCAAGACCCAAGGGATGGCGGCCTTCCTGCGCGGAGTGGAGCGGATCGGTGGATTCGGTGGTAAGTCCGACGTGTTGGCGACTTGTGAAGTCTACACCGGAAACGCGGGTTGTTATGAAGACGCGATCCGCTGGACCAACGAAGCGTCGGCGGACGAGGTGAAGTCCGAGGCGAATGCGTTCCTGGCCAAGGGTGCCTACATTCTCGAGATTCAGCCGACCCCTACGTTCAAGGAGTATTCGAAGGACGTTGAGCGGAAGGAGTTGCCGAAGCCCGGTCCTACGCCAGCGCTGCGGATGCCGTCCCTGCAGCGGGCGACACTGTCGAATGGGTTGAAGCTGATTTTGGCGGAGCGGCATGAGACGCCGGTGGTGAATTTCAATCTTCAACTAGACGCCGGCTACGCGGCCGATCAAGGTGGCTTAGCGGGAGCGAGCGGGGTGGCGATGCGGATGGTACTGGAGGGGACGAAGCGGCGGACTTCGTTACAGATCAGCGATGAGTCGGCGAACCTGGGAGCCAACCTGAGCGCGGGTTCGAATCTGGATATGTCGTCGGTATCGCTCTCTGCGTTGAAGATGAGTTTGGATGCTTCGCTCGATTTGTTTGCGGATGTGGTGTTGCATCCGGTGTTCCCCGAGGCGGATTTCAAGCGCGTCCAGGCGCAGCAGATTGCGGCAATTCAGCGCGAGAAGGTGCAGCCGGTGGCGCTGGCGCAGCGCGTGTTGCCGGGATTGTTATATGGGAAGGGGCACGCTTACGGGAATCCGCTGACGGGCAGCGGGACCGAAGAGAGCGTGCGGCAGATGACCCGGGCGTCGCTCGAGAAGTTCCATGCGACGTGGGTGAAGCCGAACAACGCGACGTTGCTTGTGGTGGGCGATACGACGATGGCCGAGATTCAACCGAAGTTGGAGAAGCTGTTCGCGGGTTGGAAGAGTGGCGTCGTACCGAAGAAGAACCTAGCTGCCGTGGCTCCGCTCGACAAGACGACGATCTACTTGATCGACAAGCCGGGGGCGGTGCAGAGCATGATTTTGGCTGGCCACTTGGCTCCGCCGCGGGCGAATCCGAACGAAGCGGCGATCGATGTGATGAACACGATTCTGGGTGGCGCGTTTACGTCGCGGCTGAATATGAACTTGCGCGAAGACAAGCACTGGGCCTACGGCGCGCAAACGATGGTGCTGGGCGCGCGTGGGCAGCGGACCTTTATGGCCTATGCGCCGGTACAGAGCGATAAGACGAAAGAGTCGCTGCAGGAGATTGATAAAGAGTTGCGGGCGATCATCAAGGACCGTCCGGTCACCGACGAAGAGGTGACCAAGAGCAAGCTGAATTTGACGCTCTCGTTGGCCGGTGATCGGGAGACGAAGGGCGCCGTCTTGGGGGATATTGCCGAGATCAATCGCTACGGGCTGGCCGAGGATTATTTTACGACCTACGCCCAGCGCGTGAATGCTCTGGAGCGGAAAGATATCAGCGCGGCGGCGGAGATTGTGTTGCGGCCGACTCGGATGGTGTACGTCGTCGTCGGAGATCGGGCGCAGGTGGAGAAGGGTCTGAAGGAGTTGGGGTTCGGCGAGGTGAAGCTGATGGATGCCGACGGGAACGTGCTTCCTTAATCCAGGATCTCTAGCACCCAGGGGAGCTCCCGGTGGCGGCCCAGAAAGGCGTAGAGCCAGGACGGGCCGCGGCCGACGAGGGCGGCGAGTCGGTCGACGTTGTAGTCCGGGTGGCGCTCGTGAGCC
>CANNLB010000547.1 GCA_947505565.1 Acidobacteriota bacterium
CATCTGATCGATGAACTCAATGCTACCCAGACCGCTTTCCCCGGTACCTCCCTCACGCTGGTCTATAAACTCGGGTCAAACTGACTTCACCCGGATCAGGAGGTCTGAGTCTGCTGTCCGGCCGACGCTCCGGGTTGAATCATGTTCTGATACAAAAGGTCCTGAAACTGCGCCCGCCTCATCTTGAAACCCGCCGTATTGGCGTTGGCCAGGTTGTGGGCGATGTTGTCCACATTTAGTTGTTGTGCCGTCATGCCGCTCGCCGCGGTATAGAGTGCTCGCATCATAAACTCGTCATTCCTCCGTTACGCAATCTTTCAGCCCGCACTCACGCGAGCTACTTCTTCCAAGGTTTTGCGGTTCATTTCCGCGTTCAAAGTCAGGGCCTTCTGGAGCGACTCGAACTGACGCATCACCGAGATCATCCGTACGGAGGCATCGACGACGCTGACGTTAGATCCCTCGACGCTCCCCTGCACGACTTCGGCATCCGACGCCTTCAGCTCGCCCGCATTCTTGGGGTCAAAAAGCGAGTTTCCCATCTTCTCCAGACCGTTGAAATCGGCCACCTCCGCGACTGCGATGCGTCCAGCCTCAACGCCGTCCTGCATCACCACGCCATCCGGCCTCACCAAGAAGGGAACTCCCGGACGAAGGGACAACGAACCACCCGCGGAACTCCGAACTCTATAGCCTTCTGTACTTGCCAACTCGCCGCTAGGGAGTTGGCGGAAGGATCCGTTGCGCGTAAGCAGTGGACCGCTCTTTCCCTCCACCACGAAAAAACCCGCCCCGGACAACGCCAGGTCGGTCGATTTTCCCGTCGGCACTAAGGTTCCTTGCGCCAGGTCGGTCCACTGGCTTCTGGCCTGGGGAACTTCGCGGCCTTTGACACCTTCCAAGAGCTCCTGAAACTCAAATTGCGCTTTGTATCCGCTGGTCGCGGCATTCGCAAGATTGTTGGCTACGACATCGAGCGTTTGCATTCGTGCAAACATTCCGGCAGCAGCGGTATTGCCTAAGTTGTCCATTGGTTGACAAACGTCTTGCACATCTCCTGCCAAAAACGGCACCGCCCCTGTTCAAGCGAATTTCCTATTGTTTGGCGCCCCTCCGGCGGTAGTTGCCCCGTCGCATCGTCGAAATTTCGACAGTGATTCGTCGAAGTCTCAACGTAAATCGCTTTGGCCGGCCGCCAAGTCCCGTGTTTTCGCTCTGGCACAGTAAATGCAATGACAGCGGTACATGGACAGTCTTTCTCTCTTCGCATCGCAAACTGGTGCCGCGTTCGGCCAGCCAAACATGCCAGCCACGCGATGGGCTCTGACGGACCAACCAGTCCCTAACGGCCCGGTGATCGCGATGAAATTCGAAAAAGTGTTCTCGGCACTGCTGGGAGAAGCCAGCCCTGCTCCGGCAACAAAGTCCCCGGCAATGCCCATCAATGAGGAGCAAGAGAAACAACCAGTCGCGATGCCAGTCCTGTTCCTGCCGATGCCCTTGGCACAGAACCCGGCACCTCTCTCGCTACACCTCTTGAATCTCTCCTGGCCGAAACCGGAGAAGTCGGCGGTGTCCGACACACCACGGGACGCCGATGAGCCATCGGCTGACGACAAGGGCACGGCGACCGTCGCCACGACAAAATCCGTTGATCGAAAAATCACCGCATTCGATGGACGCCTTCTAGCGATTGAGGAATCCGCACCGCCCGCCACGCCCCCGCCGACCTCGCCGAAGCCCGCGTCCCCCGCGGGCGGACGAACGCTAGCGACGCACCCGGTGACTCCGCCGACCAATCGGTCCGGCGAAAACGAGAGCGACAATCGGCAGACAGAAAACGCCTTCGCGATGTACGAATCGCACCCGATTCCCGATTCAGAAGCAGCCCAGGAACAAACTTCCGAACCATCGGTGACGCCTCCAAAGTCAGCCGAACTGACCGAGCCGCAGCTGCGGGCTCCCGCGGCCAATGGCATTAATGTTCGATTGGGCGATGATCCCGCGTCAACCGTTCATCTGCGCGTCGCCGAGCGGGCCGGTCAAATCCATTTCGACGTTCGAACCGCCAATGTCGAATTGGCCAGCTCACTGCGGGAGGGACTTCCCGACCTGATCCGGAATCTCCAGAGCAGTGGCTACCAGGCTGAAATCTGGAATTCTGGAAAGCTCATTCCGACCACACTAGCTACCGCCTCCGGCGCTGGGGAATTCGGAGATGACGCCGCAGGGCAGCGCCAGCGCCGCGAATCCCCCCCCAAACAACAAAACAAGAACACAACGCGCCGGAAATCGAATTTCACCAGCGCGTCCTAACAACACCATCCGCAGGAGGATCCCTTCATGTCAACGATCAGCGCAGTAGCAACCACCATCAACACCGCCCCGGCAACGACCCCCAAGTCGGCCAAGCAGGATCTCGTCAGCCAAGACAATTTTCTGCAATTACTCGTTGCCCAAATCAAAAATCAGGACCCGCTTAACCCTGCCGACGGCACGCAGTTTCTCAGCCAGTTGGCGCAATTCAGCTCACTCGAGCAGCTTGTCGGAATTCGGACCGAACTGCGCACCGCGCAGCAGACTCCCACCACCGGATCCCCAGTAACCAACGGATAACAGGAATCACGATGCCTACTTTTTCTACAGCTCTATCTGGTCTTACCGCGAACGGAATCGCCATCGACGCCGTGGGCAACAATCTCGCCAACCTGAATACGACCTCCTACAAAGCTAATTCCACCGCATTTCGCGACTTAGTCAGCCACACACTCGGGGGTGCGAATGTCGCTAACGGACAGGGGGTGAGCACCCCGGTGACTCTCCGTCGGTTTACCCAGGGCGCAGTGCAGGCAACCCAGGGAAGCATGGATGCCGCCATCAGCGGCAACGGATTCTTCTTGCTCAGAAACGCCCAGGGCCAGGAATTGCTTACGCGTGCCGGCAGCTTTCGCGTCGATGCGGGCGGGAAAGTGTTGACCCTTGGCGGCGAGAGGGTGCAAGGGTGGAATTCCGTAAATGGCGTGGTCAATAGCAGCGGGGCAACTTCGAATCTCGTATTGCCAGCCGCCGGTGCCAGGACCCCACTGGCGACCACGGCTTTTTCGTTGAACGCCAATCTAAACGCCACCAACGCAACGGGCCCAAGTTCGCTCTTCTCGACGCCCATCGAAGTGATCGATTCCCTCGGCGCCAGCCACATTCTGTCCGCTCAGTTCACGAAAACCGGCCCCAATGCCTGGAGCTATGACATCCAGATTCCCAGCGAGGAGGTCGGGTCGGCGGCCGGCACCCTCGTCTCGGTAGCCACGGGAACCTTGACGTTCGACGCGCTGGGTCGGATGACCGCTCCCGCCGCTCCGGGCGTGGTCACCATATCGGTGCCGACACTGGCCAATGGTGCCGCGCCCCTAGCGATGGGCCTTTCCTTATACGGGGCCGACGGCGCGTCCCGGCTGACGCAGTT
>CANNLB010000548.1 GCA_947505565.1 Acidobacteriota bacterium
TCGCCCGCGCGGGACTGGACGATGCTGGCGGCGTTTGGGGCGGTCGGCGTCGGGTTCGGCGGGGAGATGACTTACGGGCAGACAGTGGGGTTCATTATCAAGGCCGAGACGTTCTGGTGGGGCTTTTGGGGTTTAGGGTTGAAGGGGGCGATTTGGGGGGCTCTCGCGGGAGCGGTGATCGGGATGGGGTTTACGCCGCGATGGCGGTTGGTATTGGGCGGAGGGGCGGTGATGACGGGGGCGACTTGGGTGGGTTGGAAGCTGATCAACGAGCCGAAGGTGATTTACTTTTCGAACTTACTCGACCGACCGCGGGAGGAGATCTGGGCGGGCTTTTGGTTGGCGGCGATTGCGTTAGTCGCTTACTTGGCTTGGCAGGGGAAGGGACAGCCGGCGCGGCGGATGGCGGTGGCGGGATTCGTGGGCGGATTTATCGGGTTCGGGTTTGGCGGGGCGATTCAGGGGGTGGGGCGGGTTTTTACTCCCGACCTGAAGCTGCACTGGTGGAAGTACATGGAGTTCTTCTTTGGCTTTTGCTTTGGATGGGCGCTGGCCTGGGCGACGGCGCACGGTGCGTTACCCGCGGAGGAGAGCGTAGGGGAGGAAGCGCCGTCGGTTTGGGTGGAGATGTTGACGGCGGCGATCGTGGCGGGGGCGCTGTTCTGGCTGAGCTGGAACTTGCCGATACGATTTGGTTACTTAGTGGCGGGGAGCGCGGTGTTGGTGCTGGTGGCGCGATACCGGTGGTTGGCTAAGCATGTGGCTTATTCGGTGACCTTCGCGGCGGTGACGCTGGACCTCGTCCGGTTTTATCGCGGAGCACCCGAGCCGGCCTACGCCTTGGCCGTGGTTGCGTCGGTGGGTTTTGGTTGGATGGTGATGCGGTGGGACGGGGATGCGCGGAAGATGTTGGAGCTACTGATGTGGGCCTGTGTGGGGGATGCGCTGCTGAAGTTTGCGCTTAACCCGGCGGGGTTGATGGCGCTCGTCGATCACGTTGCGATCGGGTTTGTGTTGATGGCGGCGACGGTGAGTTACTGGCTGCGGAGACTCGATAGAGGGTGTGTCCCTCCAGGGATTGCAGCGGCAGGAGGCGGTAGCCTTCCCCGATAAGGCGTTGGGGGAGCCATTCGCGGATTTGGTTGCCGGTCGACAGGAGCAGGAAGTCCTGGTGTTTGCTGAGGAATTCCGCGTAGGCGGTGTGGCCGTAGGGTAGGAGCGCGGCGTGGATTTGGATGCAGTGTTCGGGGACGGGATCGGGGGTGCGGCGGGAGGCGTTGCCGTCGTGGACGTAGACGAGGCGTTGCTTCATGTCGGGCGGGGCGTAGAACCAGATGGACTCGTAGTAGAGGGAATCGGAGTAGGCGAGGGGAAGGTCGGGGATGTTGGCGGAGCGCCAGGCGGCGTTAAGGGCTGGCCATGGACGTGGTTCGTTGGTATAGAGCGAGGCGAAGAGGAAGGGGCTGAGGAACGTGGCAGCGAGGCAGGCCCATTGGTGCTGCGGGCGCGGGACAAATTTGGCGAAGCAGGCGGCGGCCAGGATGCCGAGGCCGACGTTCCAAGCGATGGCGTAGCGGGCGAAGAAGGCACCGGTGGAGAAGCGGCTGAGGGCGAACAGTTCGATGGGCAGGAGGACGAGGCCGGAGGCGAGGGCGAGTTCGGCGATGGTGAAGCCGCTTGAGCGGGTGGTGCCGGCGCGGCGATAGGAGAACCAGGCGCCGAGGAGGATGAGTAGCGGGCAGAGCAACCGGACGGAGGCATCGAGGAGGAACATGCCGGCGTTTTCGGCAGACGGTTGCCGGAGGTTCTGGGTGTTGTGCTGCCAACTGGTGAGGCTCGTGCGGAAGGCGGTGAGGACCCAGGGGGCGTAGATGAGCAGCGGGGCAGCGCCGAGGAGGATGGCGGCGTAGGTGGAACGGGCGGCGAGGCGGTCGCGGACGTAGGTGGCGACCAGGAAGACGGGGAAGAGGAAGACGGCGTAGTAATGAGTGGAGATGGCGAGGGCGAGGCAGGCGAAGAGGGCGAGGTTCGACCGGCGCTGCCACGCCAGGCAAGCTGCGGCGGTGCAGCAGACGAGGAGGGCGTAGCCGCGGCCTTCGGTGGCATAGAATGCGGGCCCAATGGCGACGATGGCCGCGCCAAACAGGGCGCTGCCGATGGCGAGCCGATGGCGGAGGAAGAAGTAGATGGCGATGATGGAGCCGAACCCGGCGAGGATGGAGGGAAACCGAGAGCCGAGTTCGTTGGGGCCGAAGAGGCTGCACGTGAGGCGGATGAGGAGATGGGAGAGCGGCGGGTGGGGTTCCTGGCCGGCGGCGAAGAAGGCGAAGAATTGGGAGAGGGTGGGGATGGTGGCGATGCCGATGGTGCCGATCTCGTCCAGGCGCAGAGGCTTGGTGACGGTGATGGCCAGGGTGGCGGCGAAATACAGAGCGATCAACCCGGCGATAGCCGTGCGTCGAAGTAAAGTGGTTCCCACAGAGGAGAGATCGGCAGTTCGGCGGGGGGACTTTACTACGGCCGGGCGAGATTCCAACGGGCGAGGCGGAGGACGGACATGGGGGTGGCTGGAGGTTGGGCTTCGTACCAGACGGTGAGGAGTTGGCCGCTGGGGAGTTCGACGGTGGAGGGGTAGCCGAGATCGCTGGTGCCGTCGTCGGAGAGGATGATGGGGGCGGACCAGGTGCGACCGTGGTCGGTGCTGAGGCGGGCGTGGTTACCCATGGGTTTGCGGCGGTAGCTATAGGACATGACGAGGCGGCCGTCGCGGAGACGGAGGAGATGAGAGGGCAGGCCCCAGACGTCGAGGGGGCGGGGGATGGACCAGGATTTGCCGCCGTCGGTGGATTCGGTTTGGAGGATCTCGCGGTTGTTGGCGGGGTTGTGGTTGCGGATGTGGACGACGAGGCGACCGTCGGCGGTTTCGACGCCGTGGAGTTCGTGGTAGTCCTGAGCTTTGTCGCCGGGGCGGTTAGGAATGGTGCTGAGCCAGGACCAGGATTGGCCGTCGTCAGGGGAGACGCAGACGCCGATTTCGCCGGATTCGCTGGGGTAGCGTTTGCCGGGGTAGAGGAGGCGACCATCGGCGAGGGCGATGGGGCCGTGGGGGCTCGTGACGGGGACGCGATAGGGGGCGGACCAGGTGTGACCGCCGTCGGTAGAGCGGAGCATCCAGGCGCCGACGAGGGCCTGGCGTTGGGCGGGGGTAGTGCCGCGCTGGACGGCTTGCCAGCGGGCGAGGCGGGCGGGATCCCAGTTTTTGGCGGCGGCGAGGATGGGCTCGTAGGCGAGGGAGGTGAAGGTGGTGAGCAGGAGGGTGCCGGAGGGGGTTTCAAGGAGGCCGGTGTCGCGGTCGTCGATGGGGGTATCGAGGACGACCTGGGGCCAGGACCAGGTGAGGCCGTCGTCGAAGGAGCGGGTGATTTCGAGGCGGCCGAAGGGGTCGATGTGGCTTTCGCGG
>CANNLB010000549.1 GCA_947505565.1 Acidobacteriota bacterium
CGCGGCGTTTTTCGACGATGGCTGAGCAGCAACGCGACTTGACCGCGCTTGGCGGGGTCGCCATCGTCGAAAAACGCCGCGACTCGGCGGACCCAGTCCGGCTGCTGCGCGAGACGGGAAAGCGCGGCGCGCGTCTGGTCCAACTGCTCGAAACTGGTTCTGCGCAATAGATCCGGGATGGACGTGTCGTCGGCTCCGTGAGCACGCGCGACCGGCACCACCATGGGTTCTCCTTTCATCTTCGCGAGTACCTTCCTCAGCTTTTCTGGAACCGGAATCGGATACTCCTCCCGGCGAATAATCTCACCCTCCAGCAAGTCGGGCAGGGTGCCTTCGGGCAACTTCTCGTGCTTCCAGTCGGCACCTCGTTCGATCAGGAGGCAGGCGACGAACCAGTAACCCATGGCCGCCGCGTGCCCAACGGGGCCGGCGCCGTCTGGCACTCGCCAGGTCAAATCCGCGCCGTGATCGAGCATCAGCGCCAAGAGTTCGGCGGCCTTTTCGTCGCCGTCCGGTGCCATGCTCCGCCACCAGAGCGGGCGGTGTTCTTCGTCCAGCACGTTGGGATTGGCACCGGCTGCGAGGAGGAATCGGGTCAACTCGGGACCCATGGCCGTCGCGTGCAGGAGCGTGTCGGCGGAGGCGTCGCGCTTGGGGTCGGCCCCGGCGGCGAGGAGTCTACGGAGGAGGTCGATGGATTCCTCCGTGTTGTCGGCCTGCAAGACGCCGAATTGCCAAAGTGTCGTGCCCCCGTTGTGAGGCTGGTTCAAGTCGCCGGCGGCGGGGATCAACTGCTGGACCAAGCCGACGTCATGCTTGACCATGGCCTGCGCGAGGTCCAGGGCCGGCCCTGGAAAATAGGCGCTGCCGCTGAATTGGCGCTGATCCTGAACCGCTCGGACGGAGGCGGCGACCGACGAAAACAGTAAGGGGACCGAGGGAATCAGCAGGACAATCAGGGTGGCAATCCGCATGCCGTCAGAGCGAAGAAAGGGAAAGGCGGCCGAGGTCAGGACAATGGGGGCGAGGACGATTAGGTAAGCAACGAGCAGAAGCCCGTTCGTCCCTCTCTCGAAGAGCTTCCATAGAACAACCGCCGCGATCCCGTCGAGAATTACGAGCGCCCAAAAGGCCTTCGTCACCATCAATGCTTTCCTCCTGCAATGGGCACTATCGAAACATAGGGCGTAAAAACCCGGGGTTTCGACTCAAGGCAAGAACGTGAAATGTTGGGTCTTGGTGGAGGGGTGAGACCGGTTGCTCGACTTCGCGGTTCATGATACTGTTCGTGCGAAGCCGGGAGCCAACGTATGCATTCTGGTTTCTATGGGACGGTGAGCTATGAACACGTTGACTCGTCGTAGTTGGATCCAAGCGGCAGGTGCGACTGCCGGACTTTTCACAGTGGCCCCGGCGGAACGGCTTTGGGGGCAAAGCGCCGCAGGAAAGGGCAAGCCGGACTCGTTGCCGATGCAGCTTTATAAGAGCCTGACGGAGGCGCAAAGGCAAAAGCTCGTGCTGACCGTGGATGACCCGAAGCGGCAATACATCAACAATTGGTGGTACATCCATCCGGAACACCGGATCCCGAATTCATTTAGCGCGGAGCAACAAGACCTGATTCGGCAGATTTTCAATTCGATGCATAGTCCGGGGCTGCGGGATGCGGTGAACCGGCAGGTACTGATCGACCAGTATGGAGAGGAGAAGAACGCTCCGTCGGCAGGGTTCTTCGGTACCCCGGCGGATGAGAACTTTGAGTTCATCTATACGGGGCACCATGTGACCCGGCGTTGCAATGCGCATTTCGACAAAGGCCAGGGATTTGGCGGGGCCCCGATTTTTTATGGGCACTACCCGCACCCGGCAAAGGAGATGCGAGAGAACTTTAACGAGACCAAGGATCATGTCGGCAATCCTTACTGGTATCAGGGGACGACGTTCAATCGGTTTGTGGAGGCGCTGGACGGGCGTCAACGGAAGATGGGTTTGGTGACAGCCGAGCCTCGGAGTGAGAAATCCGATGTGGTCGTGCAGATCACGGCGGAGAAGCGCGGGTTGCAGGGATCCGAATTGAGTGCCGACCAGAAGAAGTTATTGGTTGAAACGATGCGGGGGATGTTGGCGATGTTCCGCGAGGACGATGTTAACGCGACGATCCAGACTATTCAGAAGAAGAATATCGTCGATCGGCTTTCGGTTTCCTGGTACGGGGGGAAATACGACATCGGTTCGGACGAGGTTTGGGATACGTGGCAGATTGAGGGTCCGGATATGGTTTGGTACTTTCGCGGGGTGCCGCATATTCACTCTTACTTTCAATTGAAGAGTTAAGGGCGGGGGCACGCGGTGTTTTGGTATTCTGGCGGCGATCGAGAATTCGATGGCCGCCACGAAAGTTATGGACTGATAGGGAGACTTTCGAGATCGGCGAGATCCTTGGCGCGGCCGCTTGCGGCCTTGTTCTGGCGTAGATGGGCTAGGCTGATGACGGGGACGCTGATGTCGTCGATTTGGAACATCTGCCGTTCCGCGTAACAGGTTTCGAACTCGACTCCGGAAATCGAGGTAAGGATCTCGATACGAATGGGAGGGAGACCCATGCGGAGGATGTTGTTTGGAGTGAGGAACAGTTCAGGGGTAAGGCTCGATGCGGGGAAACCGAACTCCTGGACGGCAAGACGCACTCTGGCAGCATTTTCTTCGCCTCGGCTTATCCAGATGTCGAGGTCATTGGTAGCTCTGATGTGGCCATGGATGCCGACCGCATATCCACCGATCAGCAGGTATTCAACGCGGTTTGAGTTGAGCGACTTCAAGAACTCGTTGAAGTCCTTCGGTAGCGCTGGTATAGCCATAGAAGGTTCTGCGGAGAAGTTCGAGAGCTTGCAGGCGTTCGACGGGAGGACGGGTGAGCCAGTAGGCAACCGAGTCGTCCGGGTCGGTGAGGCGGACTACGGAGAAGTGGGTTCTGTCCAACCGAAACTCACCGGTCGCTTCTTTGTCTGTCAGGCCCATCCCTCTTAGTCTAGCGCTAGTCGACGATGGCTTGATAGACGAGGCTTCGGGATAGGGCGTGGATGGCTCGGGAAGTGTCAAGATTCTTGTGCTGGACCATGCCGACGAAGAAGAGATCGCTCGCGGGGTCGATCCAGAACCAGGTTCCGGCGATGCCCCACCAACTATAAGTACCGTTGGGGACGGGGGTGCCGGCGGCGGCGGCGTCCGTGATCACTTGAAAGTCCATGCCCCAGCCGGTGCCGGGGGGCATCGTCTTGAGAGGTTCGGGATTGACGTGATTGGTTCGCATCATTTCGACGGTGCGGGGGGCGAGGAGACGGGTTCGGTTGAACTGGCCGCCGCGGAGGAGCATTTCGCAGAAGCGGGCGTAGTCGAGGGCGGTGGAGTAGAGGCCTCCGCCGCCGGAGGGGCCGAGGGGGACGACGGTGGGGTCGG